>NZ_DIHV01000092.1:0-5583 GCF_002420325.1 Marinobacter sp. UBA5687 | reverse complement strand
CTATGAGAAATCCGGGCTAGAGTATCCAACTCCGTTTTGACCCTGAGCATTTCACTTTGCGAGCCGATGCCATAGTCAAGCCTCTGTTCCGTTACGGTGGCCAGTTGCTCGACCAAAGCGCGTGTCTCATGATGGAGATTGATCGCTTCATTGGTATACCACCAATATGCATACGCCTCCTTAACGCGAGCTGTCAGCTGCCTTATTAGCCACTGAGTCTCCTGCTGGGCGGCAAGCATTCCGGCCTCCGCTGCCTTGCGAGACGCCGACAGATGATCCGGCCAGGGCAGCTGCTGGCTTACCTCAAAGCGATGCCCAACTGTATTAGGTCCCTCTAGAGTTTCAGGCGCAATGCCATACTTGATGACCGGGTCGGCCCAAGTATCTGAGCCCTCCACTTTGGCTTCTGACATTTCGGCGACAGATCTTTGCGCGCCCAGAGTCGCGTTATTGGTCAGAGCCTCTTGAACCCAATCGTCAACGACCTCAATAGGTTCGGCGTTTATCGGCAAGGCCATTGTGATCAGCAGGATCAGAACGGTTTGGATGCCAATGGGTCTAATCATCGGAATGTTCCTTTTTTGGCGATTTTTTTCAGCCGTGCGCGCTGCCAGAGATAGAAAATCACCGGAATCAGCAGCAGGGTCAGGATCAACGTGGTGACCATGCCACCGATCATCGGGCCGGCGATGCGTTGCATGACTTCTGAGCCGGTGCCACTGCCCAGCATGATGGGCACCAGGCCAGCTACAATGGCCGCGAAGGTCATCATGATCGGACGCACCCGTTGCGCAGCACCGTCACTGATCGCCTTGCGCAGGGCATCTGCCGACAGCTGGCCTGATTGATGATCCACGGTTTCCAAAGCGTTATGCAGAGACTGGTTCAGGTACACCAGCATCAGGACTCCGATCTCCACCGCCACCCCGGCCAGGGCAATAAAACCGACGGCCACGGCCACGGAGAGGTTGTAACCCAGCAGATACATCAGCCAGATGCCACCGATCATGCCGAATGGCAGGGTGCCGAGAATAATGCCCACCTCGGTCAGGTTGCGGAAGTTCAGGTACAGCAGAATGATGATGATGGCCAGGGTCAGCGGCACCACCAGCGTCAGGCGTTCCTTGGCCCGCTGCATATACTCATATTGGCCAGACCAAGTCAGGGAGTAGCCAGCAGGTAGATCCACCTGTTCTTGCACCACGGACTGCGCCTCCCTTACCCAACTGCCCAGATCCCGGCCCTCGATATCCACCAGAGTCCAGCCATTGATACGGGCGTTTTCCGACTTGATCATGGGCGGCCCCTGGTCGATCCGGATATCCGCCACATCGGCCAACGCGATACGCTGGCCATTGGGTGTCACCATCGGCAGCAGGCGCATCTGCTCCACCGAATCCCGGTAACCCTGGGGATAGCGCAGATTGATGGGATAGCGCTCCAGACCCTCCACCGTGTTGGCCACGTTCATGCCGCCAATCGCGGTACGTACGACCGATTGAATGTCTGCGATATTCAGCCCGAAACGAGCGGCAGCCTCGCGCTGTATATCCACCTTGATGTAGCGTCCGCCGGCCACCCGCTCGGAAAACGCAGAGGCTGTGCCGGGTATGTCAGTCAACACCCGCTCTAGCTCTTCCCCTATACCCTGGATCACCGCCAGGTCAGGACCGGCCACCTTGATGCCGACTGGGGTCTTGATGCCCGTGGAGAGCATGTCGATGCGGGTTTTGATCGGCATGACCCAGGCGTTAGTAAGGCCCGGAAGTCTGACGGTCCTGTCCAGTTCCCGGCGCAGAGATTCCGGCGTCATGCCGGGTCGCCACTGGTCCCGTGGTTTGAACTGGATAAAGGTCTCAATCATGGTCAGCGGGGCAGGATCGGTGGCCGTATCGGCGCGGCCAATTTTTCCGAACACGGTCTCCACTTCCGGAATACTGGCAATCAGCTTGTCGGTCTGTTGCAGAATCTGTCGGGCCTTGCCAATGGAGATACCAGGATAGGTGGTGGGCATGTACATCAGATCCCCCTCGTCCAGAGGCGGCATGAATTCACTGCCCAGCTTGTTGGCCGGCCAGAAGCCGATGATCAGCACCACCAGGCCTCCGGCAAGCATCAATGCCGGCCGTCGCAAAGCCCAGCCGATAATCGGTCGGTACAGGGCGATCAGCAGTCGGTTGATGGGATTGCGATGTTCTGGCAATACCTTGCCACGGATGAAATAGCCCATCAGCACTGGAACGAGAGTGATGGCCAGCCCGGCTGCCGCCGCCATGGCGTAGGTTTTGGTGAACGCCAGGGGGGCGAAGAGCTTGCCCTCCTGAGCCTCCAGGGTGAAGACCGGCAGAAAGCTCACGGTGATGATCATCAGTGAGAAAAACAGCGCGGGCCCCACCTCACCCGCGGCCCGCGACATCACGGCCCATCGGTTTTCCGGTGTCAGCGGGGTTCGCTCCATGTGTTTATGGACGTTCTCCACCATCACGATGGCCCCGTCCACCATGGCGCCGATGGCAATGGCAATACCCCCGAGGGACATGATATTGGCGTTGATGCCCTGGGCGTGCATCACCACGAACGCCGCAAGGATACCTACGGGCAGACTGACGATGACCACCAGCGACGACCGTAGATGGAACAGGAATACTGCGCAAATAAGGACGACCACCAGGAACTCTTTCAATAACTTGCCATACAGGTTGTCCACGGCGTTATTAATGAGTGTGGAGCGATCGTAGGTAGGAACCACTTCTACACCATCGGGGAGGCTGGTTTTGATGTCCTCCAAGCGTTGCTTGACCCCTTCGATGGTTTTCAAGGCGTTCTCACCGAAACGCATCACCACAATGCCTCCGGCCACTTCCCCTTCCCCATTCAGTTCGGCGATACCGCGACGGACCTGTGGGCCAAGCTGCACATCGGCCACGTCTTTCAGTAACAGGGGCTTGCCGTTGTCGTTGACCCCCAGGGGGACCTGTCGCAGATCGTCTTCGTTCTGCAGGTAGCCGGTGACCCGTACCATGTATTCCGCCTCGGCCATCTCCACCACCGAGGCGCCGGTTTCCTGGTTGGCGCTGTTGATGGCGGAATGGATGCGCTGCAGGGTAATGTCGTGGGCCCGCAGTCTGTCCGGGTTCACCACGACCTGATACTGTTTCACCATGCCGCCAACGCTGGCGACCTCGGATACACCGGGCACGGTTTGCAGTTCAAACTTCAGGAACCAGTCCTGAATAGCCCGCAGTTCCGACAGGTCATGCTGACCGGTGCGGTCCACCAGGGCGTAGGAGTATACCCAGCCAACGCCGGTTGCATCCGGCCCCAGCTCTGGTTTGGCGGCATCGGGCAATTGCCCGGCCACCTGGCTCAGGTACTCCAGTACCCGGGAGCGGGCCCAGTACAGATCGGTGTTGTCATCGAAAATGACATAGACAAAGGAATCACCAAAAAAGGGGTATCCGGATTTTTTGGTTGATTGGCTCATATCATGATGACGGAACCAACCATCAGCTCAGCGGATTACCTGGTTGATGACGACTCTTCTTCACGGCCCCTGCAAGTTTGCAGCAACGCCCAGGTTCGCATGCCGAGATACGCAGTGAGGCTTCGCGATCAACACACCATGCATTCACAATGTCACTGCAAGGTCCGGCATGTCTCTGCTCAGTCCTTACGGCCTGAGCTAGCCCTATACAGCTGTTGTTTGCTCTCCTCGCTGATCCCCGTCAGGATGCCGCAGGCATTGATCTCCCGACCCTCGTTGCAACTCGCCCTCAGTGAAACGAGTTGTTGCTCAAGCGCTTGCAGAGCAGTTATCTGCGACCGCACATGAGAGATGTGGTCATCGAGCATGGCGTTGACGGCGGTACAAGGCTGGCGAGGGTCGTCCTGATAGCTCTGTAGCTCGCGAATCTCTGTCAGTGACAGGTCCAGAATTCGGCAGCGGCGGATAAAGGCAAGCCACTCGCCATGCTTCTCGGTATAGACACGGTAACCATTCTCCTGCCGTTCTGGCGGCGGCAACAGGCCCTGCTGCTCATAGAAGCGGATCGTCTGCGTGTCGATACCCGCTATCTGGGCTAACTGACCAATGCGCATCAGGCTTACTCCTCAACGGATCATCTGTCCCATTGACCTTATAGTAGCTATATAGTTTTTAATACTAGCAATCTATGTTGGTTAACTGGAGCCGTATCGTGAGTAAAGCCTGTGGTGGCCCATGTAGCTGCGATGCAACGCCTGCAGCGGATACCGATATGCCGGTCTCCTCCGAAGCGTCAGGGGAATGGGTCAGCGTGTATGCTGTGCCGAAGATGGATTGTCCCTCAGAAGAACGGATGATCCGCTTGGCGCTGAACGGCTTTGATGAGATTCGAACGCTGTCCTTCGACTTGTCGAACCGCCGATTGGAGGTCGTGCATGACGGCGAGGCTGAGCCCATTACCGCGAAACTGGCGACCTTGGGGCTAGGCGCCTCTCTTCAGGAAACCGTCATTGCCGACCCAGAGACGATCAAGGCCGCTGAGAGCTCGGCGGTCTCTGCTACGCAGGAGTCAGGCACTCTGCGCGTGTTGCTCGGTATCAATGCGATCATGTTCGTGGTGGAAATGACTGCTGGCCTGATCGCCCAGTCTACCGGCCTGATCGCTGATTCCCTGGATATGTTTGCCGATGCAGCCGTCTATGGCCTGGCTCTCTATGCCGTAGGGCGCAGTGCGAAAATGCAGGTACGTGCCGCGCATCTGGCAGGGGTACTGCAACTGATTTTGGCTATCGGCGTACTCGTCGAGGTGGTGCGACGCTTTGTTTTCGGTAGTGAGCCTGAATCGCTGATGATGATGGCGATCGCCTTCGTCGCGTTGATCGCCAATACCGGTTGCCTGCTGTTGATATCCAAGCACCGCGAAGGCGGCGCGCATATGAAGGCAAGCTGGATATTTTCGGCCAACGACGTGGTCATCAATCTGGGGGTTATCCTTGCAGGGCTTCTTGTTGCCTGGACCGGCTCCAACTACCCGGATCTGGTTATTGGCGGTATTGTGGGAGGCATTGTACTCATTGGTGCCAAGCGAATTCTTGCGCTAAAAGGATAATTCGATGTCTGAAGACCGTTCTCGCTTTTTTACGCTCACCTTTCTCGGCTTTTCGGCACTTATAGCACTGGCCGACCAGCTTATTAAATGGCTCGTCCAGCAATCCATGGCTTACGGGCAATCGGTTGAGATCACTCCTTTCTTTAATTGGGTGCACGTATGGAATAAAGGCGCTGCCTTCAGTCTCTTTGCCGATGGCGATGGCTGGCAGCGATATTTTTTTATTGCGATAGCCATTGTCGTCTCGGCTGTTCTGGTCAAATTGATTCGGGACAGCCATAAGCGAACCGAAGCCCTAGCCTATTCGATGGTACTTGGCGGTGCATTCGGAAATGTCATCGACCGAGTTTTTCGAGGCTATGTTGTCGATTACCTGGATTTTCATTGGCAATCCTGGCACTGGCCGGCATTCAATATTGCCGACGCCTTCATAGTCCTGGGCGTGATCATGATTTTTGTCACGGGCTGAGATGGACCCATTCAGTTGGAC
>NZ_DIHV01000150.1:0-19451 GCF_002420325.1 Marinobacter sp. UBA5687 | reverse complement strand
CAGAGCCAGAGCCAGAGCCAGAGTTTGTGCCAGCTAACCCCGTTAAATTTGTGGCACTTGAGCAGTTACGCCAGCGTAAAGGTTGGACGCTGCAGCTTGTTGCAGGCAATCAGGAACAAACGGTGTTGAATGTACTGCGTCGAGCGCTCGAGGATGCGAATTTGAGCTACACCAAGGGTGAGCGCCTGGGCTTACCTTGGTTTATGCTGGTTTATGGTCAATACTCTAGCCGAGAAGAGGCAGGTGCGGCGGCGGCTAGTCTGCCCGACGCGCTGAGGATCTCGAATCCTTGGATTCGACCCTACGAGGATTACTGATGTCTGCACCATTCCGGTGCGTTTTAGGTCCCAAACTACGAAAAAAATTGTATACGTAGTTTCACGTGTGTAAAATCCCTTCCCCCTTTTTTTCGGTGTCAGCGTATTTTTTGCACTTTTTTGGTGCAGGAGTGTCGCTGGCGGGAAGCATTTACACGCGAGAGAACGCTTATGACAACAGGCTTGTATCATCCTGATGAGTTCAGGGACAACTGCGGTTTTGGCCTGATTGCCCACATGAAGGGCGAAGCGAGCCATAAGCTGTTGCAGACAGCCATTGAATCTCTGACCTGCATGACCCACCGGGGCGGCATTGCTGCCGATGGCAAGACCGGTGATGGTTGTGGCCTGCTTATTCAGAGCCCCAAGGCCTTCCTCTATAAAGCTGCCCAGGCAGCCTTCGGCAAAAAACCTGGCGACTTGTTTGCAGTTGGCCAGGTTTTTTTGGCTAAGGACGACGCAAAAGCTTCTGCAGGTCGAGCAGCTATAGAAAAAAGGCTCACAGATCAGGGGCTTGAGGTTATGGGCTGGCGGGAAGTGCCGGTTGATGACAGCTGCCTGGGGCCGATGGCTTTGGACTGTCTGCCGCGCATTGAACAGGTGTTTGTAGAGCCTGGCGGTAAGGCCGAGAAAGAATTCGCGATCAGCCTGTTTGTGGGGCGCCGTCATGCCGAGCGGGATATGGCGGAAGACCCGGAATTCTATATCTGCAGTCTTTCCCACAAGACATTGGCCTACAAAGGCCTGATGATGCCCGCAGATCTGGCCAACTTCTACAAGGATCTTGGTGATCCGGATCTGCAAACGGCCATCTGTGTTTTCCACCAGCGCTTCTCGACCAACACCATGCCGCGTTGGCCACTGGCGCAGCCGTTCCGGTTCCTGGCCCATAATGGTGAGATAAACACCATCGACGGTAACCGTAACTGGGCAATTGCCCGCGCAGCCAAGTTCAGCTCACCGGATTTGCCGGATCTGCAGACCCTGCAGCCGCTGGTTAACCTGACTGGCTCCGACTCCTCAAGCATGGACAACATGCTGGAAGTGCTGCTGGCAGGTGGTGTAGACCTGTTCCGGGCGGTGCGCATGATGATTCCGCCTGCCTGGCAGAATGTTGATACCATGGATTCTGAGCTGCGGGCCTTTTACGAGTACAACTCCATGCATATGGAGCCTTGGGATGGCCCTGCGGGCCTGGTAATGTCAGATGGCCGTTATGCGCTGTGTATGCTGGACCGTAATGGTCTGCGTCCCGCACGCTGGGTGATTACCAAGGACGATTTCATCACCCTGGCCTCGGAAGTGGGTACCTACAGCTACTCACCGGACGATGTGGTGGCCAAGGGGCGTGTTGGTCCTGGCCAGATGCTGGCCATCGATACCGAATCCGGCGAGGTCCTGCATACCGGGGATATCGACCAGCGGCTCAAAAAAGCCCAGCCCTACAAGCGCTGGCTCAAGGACAATGCACTGCGAGTCGAGACCACGCTGAATCAGGCGACCCCGGAATTCAAGCTGATGGAATCCGAAGAGCTTCTGGTTCATCAGAAGATGTTCAATATCTCGTTTGAAGAGCGGGACCAGGTGCTGCGCCCACTGGCTGAGAGTGCCCAGGAGGCGGTCGGTTCCATGGGGGACGATACCCCGATGGCGGTTCTGTCCAGCAAGGTGCGCCATGTGGCGGATTACTTCCGGCAGAAATTCGCGCAGGTCACCAACCCGCCCATTGATCCTCTCCGTGAGACCATCGTCATGTCTCTGGAGACCTGTCTGGGCGCGGAACAGAACGTTTTCGAGGAGTCTCCGGAGCACGCTAACCGGATTATCCTGACCACGCCGGTGCTGTCGCCGGCCAAGTTCCTGAAGATCAGCAATAACGATCGCCCGGGATTTGAGGTGGCAAAAATCGCCCTGAGCTATCGCCCGGAAGAGGGCCTGGAGCAGGCGGTTCGTCGGGTATGCGACGAAGCCGAAAAAGTTGTGCGTGATGGCAAGGTGTTGCTGATTCTAAGCGATAAGGACCTGGCTCAGGGCGATCTCCCCATCAATGCCCTGATGGCCACCGGAGCTGTGCACCATCACCTGGTGGCGAGAGGTCTGCGCTGTGATTCCAACATCATCGTTGAGACCGGCTGGGCTCGGGACCCGCATCACTTTGCGGTACTGTTCGGATTTGGTGCTACGGCGGTCTACCCGTACCTGGCGTACCAGATCCTGAACGATCTGATTCGCACCGGCGAAATGCTGATGGATCCGATCGAAGCCAAGAACAATTACCGTAAGGGCATCAACAAGGGCTTGCTGAAGATCCTGTCGAAGATGGGTATCTCCACCATTACCTCCTATCGCGGTGCCCAACTGTTTGAAGCCATTGGTCTTGCCGACAATGTGGTAGACCTGTGTTTCAAAGGCGTCCCGAGCCGGATTCAGGGCGCCGACTTCTTCGATTTCCAGCAGGATCAGGAGCAGTTGGCCGCGGTTGCCTGGAAGCCCCGTAAGCCTATTTCCCAGGGCGGCCTGCTCAAGTACGTGCATGGTCAGGAATACCACGCCTTCAACCCGGATGTGGTGGGCAAACTGCAGGATGCCGTGATCAGTGGCGACTATGGCACCTACAAGGAATACGCCGGTCTGGTCAATGAGCGCCCGGTTGCCACCCTGCGCGACCTGTTGGTGTTCCGTGAGGGCATCCAGTCAATTGACCTGAGCGACGTGGAGCCAGTGGAAAACATTTTCCCGCGTTTTGACTCTGCGGCGATGTCTCTCGGTGCCCTGTCGCCGGAGGCGCACGAGGCTCTGGCCGTGGCCATGAACACGCTGGGTGGTCGTTCCAACTCCGGTGAGGGCGGCGAAGACCCGGCTCGTCACGGCACTAACAAGCGTTCCAAGATCAAACAGGTGGCTTCCGGTCGTTTCGGTGTGACCGCTGAGTACCTGCGTAGCGCCGATGTTATGCAGATCAAGGTGGCTCAGGGTGCCAAGCCGGGTGAAGGCGGCCAGTTGCCGGGCGGTAAGGTGAATGACCTGATCGCGCGCCTGCGTTACTCGGTGCCGGGTGTCACCCTGATTTCGCCACCGCCGCACCACGACATCTACTCCATTGAAGATCTGGCGCAGCTGATCTTCGACCTGAAACAGGTGAACCCGGAGGCGCTGGTGTCGGTCAAGCTGGTATCAGAGCCCGGGGTGGGCACGATTGCCGCGGGCGTTGCCAAGGCTTATGCCGACCTGATTACGGTTTCCGGTTATGACGGCGGTACCGCAGCCAGTCCGCTGACCTCAATCCGCTACGCAGGCTCCCCCTGGGAGCTGGGCCTGACGGAAACCCAGCAGGCGCTGCGCGCCAATGATCTGCGAGGCAAGATTCGCCTGCAGACCGACGGCGGCATCAAGACTGGTCTGGACGTGGTGAAAGCCGCGATTCTGGGCGCGGAGAGCTTTGGCTTCGGTACCACTCCGATGGTGGCGTTGGGTTGTAAATACCTGCGGATCTGCCACCTGAATAACTGTGCGACGGGGGTCGCGACACAGAACGACTATCTGCGCGAAGAGCACTTCAAGGGCACCGTGGAAATGGCCATGAACTTCTTCCGCTTTGTGGCGGAGGAAACTCGCGAATGGCTGGCGAAGCTGGGTGTGCGTTCTCTGGAAGAGTTGGTCGGCCGTGTTGACCTGCTGGAGCGTCTGCCGGGTAATACCGAGCGCCAGAAGAAGCTGGATCTGACCCGTCTGCTGCAGAATGACCACATTCCGGCTGACAAGCCGCACACCTGTCAGATTGAACGCAACAAGCCCTTCGATGAAGGTAAGCTGGCGGAGCAGATGGTGCAGGACACCGCTGCTGCCATCGCCGAGAAGTCCGGCGGTGCCTGGAGTTACCGGGTGACCAACTGTGACCGTTCCATTGGTGCACGCCTGTCTGGCGAGATTGCCGCCCGTTACGGCAATCAGGGCATGACCGATGCGCCCATCACCCTGGACCTGACCGGCACCGCTGGCCAGAGTTTCGGTGTCTGGAACGTCGGTGGTCTGAACCTGATTCTGGAGGGTGATGCTAACGATTACGTGGGTAAAGGCATGACCGGCGGTAAGCTGGTAGTCAAGCCGCCCCGTGGTAGTGATTTCGAGACCCAGGAAACCTCCATTGTCGGGAACACCTGTCTGTATGGCGCAACTGGTGGCAAGCTGTTTGCGGCCGGCACCGCCGGTGAGCGCTTTGCGGTTCGTAACTCCGGCGCCCATGCCGTGGTTGAAGGTGCTGGCGATCACTGCTGCGAATACATGACGGGTGGTCTGGTCACCGTGCTGGGGTCCACCGGCTACAACTTTGGTGCCGGCATGACCGGCGGGTTCGCCTATGTGCTGGACCTGGACAACACCTTTGTGGACAAGTACAACCATGAACTGGTTGAGATCCAGCGTATTTCCCGTGAAGACATGGAAGCCTACCGGAACCACCTGCGTGGCGTGATCCGGGAGCACATCTCCGAAACCGGAAGTGCCTGGGCAGAGCACCTACTTGAAGATTTCGACGATTACATCGGCCGTTTCTGGCTGGTCAAGCCCAAGGCCGCGAACCTTCGCAGCCTGCTGGCAAGCACCCGCGCCCGTCCGGAATAACGGGCAGGTCCAACAAGGTTGATGGGTCGCACTCCGGTGCGGCCCCCGTCGAAATCGAGCTGATGAGAGTGGCAACATGAAAGAACGTCTCAACAATGACTTTCAGTTTGTGGAAGTTGGGCGGGTAGACCCGAAGAAGGTGCCTGCCAAGAAGCGCAAAAAGGAATTCGGGGAAATCTATCACCCGTTCAGCGAAACCCATGCGGCCTCCCAGTCCCATCGCTGCCTGGCGTGTGGTAACCCGTACTGTGAATGGAAGTGCCCGGTACACAACTATATTCCGAACTGGCTGAAGCTGGTGTCGGAGGGCAACATCATGAAGGCGGTGGAACTGTGCCACCAGACCAACTCCCTGCCGGAAGTCTGTGGTCGTGTGTGCCCGCAGGACCGCCTGTGTGAAGGTGCCTGCACCCTGAATGACGGCTACGGCGCGGTTACCATCGGTTCTGTTGAGAAGTACATTACCGACACCGCATTTGCGCTGGGCTGGAAACCGGATATGTCCAATGTCACCTGGACTGACAAGAAGGTGGCTGTGATTGGCGCTGGCCCCGCAGGGCTTGGTTGTGCTGATGTTCTGGTGCGCAACGGCGTCAAGCCTGTGGTGTTTGATCGTTACCCGGAGATCGGTGGCCTGCTGACCTTCGGTATTCCTGAGTTCAAGCTGGAAAAATCCGTCATGTCCCGCCGCCGCAAGGTGTTCGAGGAAATGGGCGTGGAGTTCCGTCTGAGTACCGAGGTGGGTAAAGACGTTCAGTTGAACAAGATCCTGGAAGAGTTCGATGCCGTCTTTATGGGCATGGGTACCTACACCTACATGAAAGGTGGGTTCCCCGGTGAGGAGCTGCCGGGTGTCTATGACGCCCTGCCGTTCCTGATTTCGAATGTTAACCGTCGCCTGGGTTTCGAGAAAAAGGAATCTGACTTCATCGATATGAAAGGCAAGCGTGTTGTGGTGCTGGGTGGTGGTGACACCGCTATGGACTGTAACCGGACTTCCATTCGCCAGCAGGCCGAGAGCGTGACCTGTGCCTATCGCCGCGATGAGGCCAACATGCCAGGCTCCCGTCGGGAAGTGGCCAACGCGAAAGAGGAGGGCGTCAAGTTCCTGTTCAACCGTCAGCCCATCGCCATCATCGGTGAAGACCGCGTTGAGGGTGTAAAGGTAGTCACCACGGAGCTGGGCGAGCCGGACGAAAACGGCCGTCGTCGTCCGGAAGTGGTTCCGGGCAGTGAGGAAGTGATTCCGGCTGATGCCGTGCTGGTAGCGTTCGGCTTCCGCCCGAGCCCGGCACCCTGGTTTGAAGAGCTGGGCGTGAACACGGACGACTCCGGTCGGGTTACTGCGGCAGAAGAGGCCGAGTTCCCGTTCCAGACCAGCAATGCCAAGATTTTCGCTGGTGGCGACATGGTGCGTGGCTCGGATCTGGTGGTTACCGCAATCTGGGAAGGCCGTCAGGCGGCCGAAGGCATCCTGGACTACCTGGACGTTTAACGCTGGATTGACCAGAGTCAGAAAGGGCGGCTTGCTAAGGGTAAGCCGCCCTTTTTTATTCGTACAAACGGGGTATCATTGCTCCCCATTGTCTCTGACCAATTTTTACCGACGAGAACGGGAAATTCTATGACCGAGCTGAAGAACGATCGCTTCCTGCGTGCCCTGATGCGCCAGCCTGTAGACCGCACCCCGGTGTGGATGATGCGCCAGGCAGGCCGCTACCTGCCGGAATACCGCGCAACCCGGGCCAAGGCCGGCGACTTCCTCAGTCTGTGCAAAAACACCCCGCTGGCCTGTGAGGTTACCCTGCAGCCGCTGGAGCGTTACCCCCTGGATGCCGCCATCCTGTTTTCGGACATTCTGACCATTCCCGATGCTCTTGGGCTGGGTCTCTATTTCGAAACCGGCGAAGGCCCGAAATTCGGTAAGGTCATCCGTTCGGAAGCAGATGTGGATGCACTGCCCAGGATGAATGCCGAGTCTGACCTGGACTACGTGATGAATGCGGTGTCTACCATTCGCCGGGAGCTGAATGGCCGCGTGCCGCTGATTGGTTTCTCTGGCAGTCCCTGGACTCTGGCTACCTACATGATTGAAGGTGGATCTTCCAAGACCTTCTCGGAGGCCAAGAAGTTGATGTACGGTCAGCCGGAGGTGATGCATCGTCTGTTGGACCATCTGGCGGATTCGGTCATTGACTACCTCAATGGCCAGATCAAGGCCGGCGCCCAGGCTGTGCAGATTTTTGATACCTGGGGTGGTGTGTTGAGTAGCTGGGCCTATGAAGAGTTTTCCCTGCGCTACATGACGAAGATTGTTGATGGTCTGATTCGCGAGCGCGAAGGTCGCCGTGTGCCGGTGATTGTTTTCACCAAGAACGGTGGTCAGTGGCTGGAGTCTATCGCTGATTGTGGCGCCGATGCTGTGGGGCTGGACTGGACGACGGACATCGGTAACGCCCGTGCCCGCGTGGGCGACAAGGTGGCCCTGCAGGGCAACATGGACCCGGCCATGCTGTATGCGCCGAAGGCGCGCATTCGCCAGGAGGTGGCGGATATCCTGAAGCGCTATGGTTCTGGCTCGGGGCATGTGTTCAACCTTGGGCATGGGATTACGCCGGATGTGGATCCGGAGCATGCCGGGGCTTTTATTGAGGCGGTTGTTGAGCTTAGTGGGCAGTATCACCAGCGAAGCTAAACTAGGAGATTGCCGTCATTTGTAGCCTGCGAGCTTGGTGCTTGCGGGCTGGTGGAACGGCCTCCGAAAAACCGCTACGAGCACTTCCCTGTGCGCTTCTCTCCGGCCATCCATGGCCTCCGACATTTTTCGGAGGCCGTTCCACCAGCCCGCTAATCAACCCTCTGGAAGTATCCTCTCTAGAATGGATGCAGCGTTTTCGGACGGTGGCTTCTCTCGCTGTGGTTGCTGGAGGTTCTTTGCTGTACTCCCTTTTGTGCCCGGTCTATAGTCATAGAAAGCAATGACTTTTGATCCGGAGCATTCCCTTGTCTGCTAAAACCTCAGAAAAACGCGGGTTTCACCGAATCAGTTTCGATGCCCCCTGTGAGCTGCATTGTCAGGACCAGGTGTGGTCAACGGAGGTGTTGGATATTTCCCTGAAGGGTGTGTTGGTTCAGCGGCCAGAAGGCTGGAAGGTTCCGTTGAATAAGCCCTGTGAGGTGGTGATTCACCTGAATGAACATGAAGCTGCGATTGTGATGGCGGTGGAGCTGAAGCATGTGGAGGATCATCGGCTGGGATTTCGCTGCCAGTACATTGATCTGGACAGTGCATCGCATTTGAAGCGGTTGGTAGAGCTGAATCTGGGGGATCAGGCGCTTTTGGAGAGAGAGTTTGCGCATCTCATTGATTGATAGTTTTGCGGGGATTTGATGTGGATAGGTCCAATGTTTGGTTATTGCGGGCTATTTCACTCAGGTTGCTAGGCTGGTGTTGGAGAACGCTTCAAAAAATTTCGGAGGCCATGGATGGCCGGAGAGAAGCGCACATGGGTGAGGCAAGCGTTTATGAAGCGAAGCTTCATGTGCAGCCGAACGACAGCAATCTATGATTGCTGGCCGGACCCGCTTGCGGGGGCTCGTAGCGGTTTTTTGAAGCGTTCTCCAACAGCAGCCCGACGCTAAAGCCAGAAGGCTAGGGCCAAAACTCAAAGCTCCTCAAGAGCCGAAAGAGCATCCGAAAGCTTGGTCACCGGAATCACTTTCATGCCATCGACAGGCTTACGCGGAACGTTGGCCTTGGGCACCAAAGCCCGGGTAAAACCGTGCTTGGCCGCCTCGTAGATACGCTCCTGGCCGCTTGGTACCGGCCGGATCTCGCCAGACAAGCCAACTTCGCCAAAAATCACCAGATCCTGCGGCAGCGCCCGATTCCGGAATGACGAAACCACAGCTGACAGCAAAGCAAGATCCGCACTGGTTTCGTTGACCTTTACACCGGCCACCACATTCACAAACACATCCTGATCAGCCACATGCATGCCGCCATGGCGGTGCAGCACGGCCAGAAGCATCGCTAAGCGGTTCTGGTCAGTCCCTACCGCTACCCGTCTCGGGTAGCTCCCCTGAGCCATGTCCACGAGGGCCTGAATCTCCACCAGCATCGGCCGAGTGCCTTCCCAGACGACCATCACTACGCTGCCCGGCGCCGCTTCCTCGCCTCGATTCAGGAAGATGGCGCTGGGGTTTTTTACTTCCTTCAGACCTTGTTCCAGCATGGCGAACACGCCCAACTCATTAACCGCGCCGAAGCGGTTCTTGATGCCGCGCAGGGTTCGGTAGCGGCTGTCGCTGGAGCCCTCCAGCAGGATCGAGCAGTCAATCATGTGTTCGAGCACCTTCGGCCCCGCCAGGCTGCCATCTTTGGTGACGTGCCCCACCAGCAAGAGGATGGTGCCGGTTTGCTTGGCAAAGCGGGTCAGAAAGGCGGCGCTTTCCCGAACCTGGGATACCGAGCCAGGGGCGGATTCAATGTCCGCGACATGCATTACCTGGATACTGTCGATTACCAGAATGCGGGGTTTTTCCGCTTCCGCCACCTGCATCAGGCGTTCTACGGAGGTTTCCGAGAGCATTTTCAGGTCTTTGGTGGGCAAGCCCAGGCGCTTGGCGCGCATGGCCACCTGTTGCAGGGATTCTTCACCGGTCACGTACAGCGCTGAGTGTTTCTCGGCCAGTTGGCAAACCGCCTGCAGCAGTAGCGTGCTTTTGCCCGCGCCGGGGTGACCGCCCATGAGTACCGCCGAGCCTTCCACCAGGCCACCACCCAGCACACGGTCAAACTCCTGCATGCCGGTGCTGATGCGTGCCTGTTCTGCCAGGCTGACCTCGTCCAGGCTTTTTACCTCCGACAGGCTGCCGGCATAACCCTCAAAGCGGGCGCTGCGAGCACCTTTGCCGGGGCCTGAGACGCCGCGTACTTCGCTGATGGTGTTCCAGGCCTGGCAGGCGGTACATTGGCCCTGCCACTTGGAATAGTCGGCACCACACTCGGTGCATACAAAGGCAGTTTTGGCTTTGGCCATGGGCATGATTCCGTGTTGGGCAAATCGGGGAGGGCAAGCGGGCCGGCGCGAAGGCCGGCCCGGTCATCGGTTACGCCAGTTTCTTGTACTTCATACGCTTGGGCTGCATGGCAGAGTCGCCTTTGCGCTTCTTGAAGTCGGCGTCGTAATCGGTGAAGTTGCCTTCGAAGTAGACTACTTCGCCGTCGTCTTCGAACGCCAGGATGTGGGTCGCTACCCGGTCCAGGAACCATCGGTCGTGCGAGATCACCAGGGCGGATCCCGGGAAGTTCAGCAGGGCTTCTTCCAGAGCGCGCAGGGTTTCCACGTCAAGGTCGTTGGTGGGTTCGTCCAGCAACAGAACGTTGCCGCCCTGTTTGAGTAGCTTGGCCAGGTGCAAGCGGTTGCGCTCACCACCGGACAGGTCGCCCACCCGTTTCTGCTGGTCAGTGCCCTTGAAGTTGAAGCGGCCCACGTAGGCCCGGGACGGGGTCTCGTAGTTACCGACCTTGATGATGTCCTGGCCGTCGGAAAGCTCTTCCCACACAGTCTTGCTGCCGTCGAGATCGCGCATCTGGTCCACGTAGGCCAGTTCCACGGTTTCACCCACGGTGATGGTACCGGAATCCGGTTTGTCCATACCTGCGATCATCTTGAACAGCGTGGATTTACCCGCGCCGTTACCGCCGATGATGCCAACAATCGCGCCCGGTGGAACGTGGAACGAGACGTTCTCGTACAGCAGGCGGTCGCCGAAGGCCTTGCTGATGCCGTCCACCTCGATCACCTTGTCGCCAAGGCGAGGTCCGGGCGGGATATACAGCTCGTTGGTCTCGTTGCGCTTCTGGAATTCCTGGGAGCTCATCTCCTCGAAGCGGGCCAGACGGGCCTTGCTCTTGGACTGGCGGCCCTTGGCGTTGGTGCGTACCCACTCCAGCTCGTGTTTGATGGCTTTCTGGTGAGCGGCTTCCTGCTTGGCTTCCATCTCCAGGCGCTTCTCTTTGTTCTCCAGCCACTGACTGTAGTTGCCCTCGAATGGAATGCCGTGGCCACGGTCCAGTTCCAGGATCCAGCCGGCGACGTTGTCCAGGAAGTAGCGGTCGTGAGTGATGGCCACAACGGTGCCGTCGTAATCGTGCAGGAAGCGCTCCAGCCAGGCCACAGATTCGGCATCCAGGTGGTTGGTGGGCTCGTCCAGCAGCAGCATGTCCGGGCCGGACAGCAGCAGGCGGCACAGGGCCACACGGCGGCGCTCACCACCAGACAGCACTTTTACCTTCTGGTCCCAGGCCGGCAGGCGCAGGGCGTCGGCGGCCACTTCCATTTTGCGCTCGATGTCGTGGCCGTCGGTGGCCTGGATGATGGCTTCCAGTTCGCCCTGTTTCTTGGCCAGTTCGTCGAAGTCCGCATCCGGCTCGGCGTAGGCGGCGTAAACCTTGTCCAGCTCGGCCAGAGCGTTGTGTACGTGTGCGACGGACTCGTCAACGATTTCCTTTACGGTCTTCTCCTCGTCCAGCTCCGGCTCCTGCGGCAGGTAGCCCACATTGATGCCGGGCTGTGGCCGGGCCTCACCGATGTAATCCTGGTCGACACCCGCCATAATACGCAGCAGGGTGGATTTACCGGCGCCGTTCAAACCAAGTACGCCGATTTTGGCGCCCGGGAAGAAGCTCAGAGAGATGTCTTTCAGAATTTCCCGCTTGGGCGGTACCACCTTGCCCACGCGGTTCATGGTGTATACGTAAGAGCCTGTTTTCCCGATTTTGTCACTTTTCGACATAATCTGTTTCGCCTTTAAGTCAGTTATCATGAGGCTTTGAGGGAGATGATAAGCGCTCAAAGCAGAAAAACAAAAAGTTAAGTTTTTCTTGTGCAAGTCCCTGTTCGTTACTATACTTAAAAAAGTCACGTTTTAAGGAAGAACAATATGGGTCATCAAGTTATCGAGCAAGTGGTGAATGCTGCGCGAAGAAAGCTGCTTGTGCAAGACCTCATTCCCCTCTACTACCCAAATCTGTACGCAACCTTTGAACTGTCAGGCAAGGCCCTCGAAACCACGAAAAAGTATCTTGAGCACTTGGCCGTTTTTGAGGGCTTTCTCGCTTTCTCATCCATCGATTTGATTTCCCGCCTAGAACAGCGTCCCAAGTCAAACTACCTGACGGACAGCGAAATTTCTCGGTTTGTATCAGACGCAGGGTTCCACAAGGAAACCTTGGCTAAGAAGTATGCGGGTATGCGCTTGCATCCAACTGCATACAAATCGGTTGGTAAGGTCCATGCGAAGCAGCGCCTTGAAGCAGTGCGCGATTACCTAGCTTTTTTATACGAAAAGCTGGGTGATGACCTGACGCGATACGAAGCGGTTGACGATGTTAGGAAGCGATTCAACCGCAAGATTAAAGCTGCTAGTCCAGGGTGGAAAAAGACGCGAATCGGTGAGGTGAAAGGGCTGACAGATGGGGAACGAGATCAATTGTTGGAGGTCATGCATCCGGAAAGTCCCGCAAATCCATTTGCAAATGAAGCTATTAAGCTGCGTAACTTCATCATTTTGTTGCTCGGTCTCGATATGGGGTTGCGCCGTTCTGAAATGCTCTTGATTAAGACTAGCGATATTCACTGGCACAATCGTCAGCTCGCGGTGGTCAATATCGAAGATGAAAGCATGGACCCGCGTAGGGTGGCCCCGCAATTTAAAACCCACGAACGCATGCTGGTCATGACCGATGAAGTCTACGACGCGATCATTGAATATGAGTCGAAGTATCGGCGCACAAAGCCCCGTCAAGGTTCATCGCAGGCGAGAAAGCATCCTTTTTTGCTTGTTTCTCATAGAAAAAATGAAGGCGAGGCGATGAGCATTAAAGCGCTGGATGGCGTTTTTGCCCGAGTCGGAGAAGTAGTGCCTGAGCTGGCTCACATCCACCCTCACATTTTGAGGCATGACTCGGTCTACACGATGCTCGAAAGCATGCGCGAGGAGCTTGAAACGCTCACGCCAGAGGACCGCACAACTCAAGTTCAAAAGACGCTTACTTGGATGTTCGGGTGGAGTCCTGAATCGCACATGCCGGGTCTATACGGAGCGAAATTTTGGAAGGAAGAAGCAGATAAAGCGATGAAGAAGCGCTCCGGGAGGCTTAAGGCGATCCGTGAAAATGTTGAGGATAAAGTGCGAAAAGGAGCTACGAAGTGAATATTCCCGTCAGTGCACTCCAAGCGCCAACGCAGGATACCCTCGATGCGTGGTTGAGCGCGCCTCGCCTCGCTAAATGTGGAAAGTTTTTCACGCCCTCTGAACCGATGTGGTGGCCTGACAGAGCAAGTAATTGGGCTGTTAACTGGCAAGCCGCAATAGTCTGTGTCGCGTCCGAATGGCAACGCTGGTTACACGCCGCCTTGGCATACCGCATGGCAGATGTGTCACAGGCAACTATTTCAGGCGTTGCCAGTGTGCTGTCGAGGTCTGCGGAAGCAGGGTTTAATCCCCTCAATGAAGATCACCTGACCGAACTGCGGGAACGCTTTAACACCGGGGAGTTTGCTACTCTGGCCAGTTTCATGGAGTTCTGGCACACCTGTGAGTCTGTTAGACAGCGTCCTTGGCAATCCCTAATAGATGCGTACAAGGGGCTGCCGAGGAAAAAGTGTGTCCAGAAGGATGTCATCCTGAGCTTGGACCCTGAGCAAGGCCCTTTTACGCAGGCGGAGCAGGACGCCCTACACCAGTGGGCGCATGAGCAATTTTGCCACGCTAAGTTAGACCCTGAGCAATACCTCTATTTGCGCTTGCTGATGATTTACGGGCAGCGCAGCGTACAGCTGCGCATGCTGGTTTTTGATGATTTCATCAAAACCGATGAGGGCTACAAGATCAGGCTCTTTTGGGCGAAACAAAGAGACGACGATGCGGGCTGGCGAGCAAAGGCAGAGACGTTTAGCCTGGATGAAGACCTCTACAACACCGTGCAGGCCTATAAGGCGATAATCCTCGCCAGACTCTGGCAAGAATATCCAAGCGGCGCCGATTGGGATAAGGCGATCAAACACGTGCCTCTTTTTCGACGTAAGTTACAAGAGGTGGGCGTCGGATCTTTTAACCCACCAGTTTTGATTGGTCTCCCCAATCAAAAAGCACTGGAAGACGCGCCGAAACCTGAGTTTCATGTCCGAGCAAGCGGGGTAAGATTTTGGCTTTATCGCATAGAGCGTATGGCTGATTTTCCGATTTCGCACCGCACACATCAGCCGCTGAAAATCAGTCGAGGCCATCGGTTCAGACACACCCTCGGCACGGACCTATCCAATGCAGGGCTGGACGAGTGGTCGATGGCAAATGCACTGATGCACAAAGATACTCGTACAGCCCGGAAGTACCGAGCGGTCTCCGTTGAGTTGATGAATTTAATTGATGCGAAGATGAGTGATCATCTCGCGATCGTTGTTGGTGCGTTTACCGGCACTATTGTGACGGATCGTGCCTCAGCGAAGAACGGGAACCTAGTGGATCGGCAGATTGAGGATCTTGCGGTCTGTGGTGCCGATGCTGCCTGCCATCTGGACGCGCCCTTTACCTGTTACGGATGCGGTAAATTCCAACCACTTTTGGAGGCGGATCACGCTGCCGCACTTGAGCGGTTGGAGCGTCGTCGAGCGCAAGCAATTGCCATGGATAAAACCACGGGAGTGCTCTGGGATCGTGCCATTTTAGCCTGCCGCAAAGTTATTCTCGATTGTCGGGACATGCGCCAAGTAATCCAGTCAGAGGGATGTGGCGCATGACTAACTTCGTCGACTTTAAGCCGAAGATTCACCTGGATGCCGAAGCACAATTAAATGCGTTTATTCAATGGGCAAAAGCAATCCTTCCAAAGGGAATTCCGGATCGGGTTTACAGGAGTATTCGCTGGGAAGACAAGAGTTGGCATGCTCACGGTTTTGAGGGTTGTGCCTTCACGGCGATTACATCGACTAGGTCGACTCAAGTGACGATGCCGCCCCCCTTCTCGGACTTCGCCAAGGCATTGATGGTGTACCGCCGTGTCTATCAGACAAAGAAGTCGATGAAGGCTTGGTTAGATGCCGTCAAGGCCCTTGAGGCCGCACTGGTCGAATTGACCTGTACGCGGGATGTGACGAGAGTTTCAGCGGCTGTATGTAATCGAGCCTGCGAATACATGCAAACCCATTGGGTAAAAGGCAATACGGCGTACGTCACCAGCAAGGCTCTTGAGAAGATCATCACCCTGATGAAGGACAAACAGCTGCTCAAGACTAATTTTCGGTGGACTTCTTCGCTCAAAGTTAGACCCGTTGGTACGCTGAAGCAGCAAAAAGCGAATCGTGAGCAGAAACTTCCCAGTACCGAAGCGATAAAGGCTTTGGGGGAGGTGTTTAATAACGATTTGATCACTCCTATGGATATTGTCGTGACATCGGCGAGCGCTTTTTTGCTCAGTGTGCCCAGTCGCATTGGCGAGTTGGCCGATGTTGAGCGCGATTGCGTGGTGTTCAAAGAGGATGATAAAGGCCATCGGCGCATGTTCTTGCGTTGGTACGCCGAAAAGATAAACAAGCCAATGCTGAAACCTGTCGTTAAACCTGAGATGGAGTCGGTCTTAGAGCGTGCCATTACGTTGTTGAAACCGGTTACCGATGACGGGCGGGCCTACGCCGCATGGCTGGAAGATCATCCCGATGAATTTCCACCCCATGAAGGAGTGCCAAAAAAGGGCGCCGATGACCTGCTCACCTATGCAGAAGCATGTGCAGCTTTTGCATTGTCCACCAAAAACGCCAGCCCGCGAGGGGTTTTCAAACAACACATTTTGAGGGGCGTCGAGAAGCGACGGGCGATCAGCCCAGCCGCTAAAGCGATATTGGACGAGATACGCGAGGGTTGGGACACAGGTAAGAGAAAATCAATCTACATGAAGGGCAAGATTGGAGTTCAGGGTTATAAGTTTAACGACAGGGGCGAAATTACGCTGCGCAAACTTAATGTCCTGATGCGTGAAAAATACTTGCCTAAACACTTCCCGTACACAACACCCTATACCGAGGGCAAAGAGCGGGTGAAGTACCGTGATGCGCTGTTCACTGTGCGCACAGGCATTCTGGCAGATGAAACGGCGGGCAACCCCGCTAGGGTAAAAGGTCTCGGCGTAGAGATCGCCGCCAACGCAGACCGTATGAGGGTCCAGTTGGGAGGCGGCCCCGTGCTCAGCATCTTTGAGCGCCATGGCTACCACGGTGTGAAGGTGAGGACGCACGCCTTCCGTCACCAGTTGAACACGGAGATGCACAGAGCAGGCCTGTCACAGTTGCTGATCGACGCATTTTCAGGGCGCACGACTATGGGGTCTGTATACAACCATGAGACCGTCGAGGAGCGCACCCAGACTGTTGCGGCCTATCACCCCAAAACGAAGCATAGCAATGCCGCTCAGCGGTTGGAGAAGGTCAAAACAAATCAACCTTTGAGCCTCAGTGATGTGAGAGATCTGCATGAGGATGATCAGGACCGGGTCATCCATCAGACCCACGTTGGAATCTGTGTACACAACTTTGCCGCCGAACCCTGTCCGAAAATGGGGGCGTGCTTGACCTGCGGAAAGCTCGGTTGTGTAAAAGGTGATGATGTGAAACTTGCCAATCTCAAAGAAGAGGGTGAGGACCTTAAACGCCGCTACAACAAGGCGCTTGATGCGCAGTCTCGCGACATTTTTGGGGCCTCAGAATGGGCTAAAAAAGTGGGTATGGATCTCTATAAGTGTGACGCGCTGATCCAAACCCTGGAGAACCCTGATCTCGAAAACGGCGACATCGTGTGGAATGTCGATAACGGTTGGACACTGACAAACAATGCCGCATCAATGGCAGGGTTGATCGATGCCAAAGTCATTGAGGCAGAAACTGAACAACAGGCGTTGCCATCGTTGGATGAGTTGTCGGCAATGCTAGATGAGATCAAGGTATAGCGATGGGGCACTTAACGGAGAGGGATGTAAAGCGCATCATCAAATTAATTGAGGAATGGCAGGAGCCAAAGTTAACGTGGCCGTTACTCGTAGACGCGTGCAAAGAAAAACTGGGTATCAGTCGCGCTCGGCAGTCCCTAATGAAACTGCCCGCCGTCGATATGGCGATGAAGAACCGCAAAGCCGCATTGAAGGCCCCGATGGAAAAACCGGGATGGATAAGTGACATTCACAAGGCGAATAAGCGCATCGAAGAGCTGACCGAAACCAATCAAAAGCTCAAGGCTATCAATCAGAAGCTCGTTGAACGCTTCCTCATTTGGCAGGCAAACGCTGATATGCATGGGTTGACCCAGTCGATGCTTGATCAACCAGTTTCGCAGCTTCGGAAAAGAACCTGATCGAGTGCACAAAATAGCATTCATAGGGAGTTCAAAGGCAGAATTGTTGTGCAATATTTGGGCACGTGCAGTGGTCCCATGTCCGTCTCGTTAAGCAGGCGTAAAAGCTCAATGGTGCGTTGTGCTTATCCTCTGAAACTCGATGAGTCCGTTTTCATTTAACCCTCAAAGCGAAACAATTATTCACTACAGAAAACGGTCGTTTGTTGGACGCCTAGAGCTCTCCCTTGAAAACCTGCAATTTTCCGTTGTTTTCTGTCCATAAATCACGTACAAAAAACTATGATTAGAAAAGGTGCGTTTAATGATCATAGGCTATGCGCGTGTCAGTACTCAGGATCAGAACTCTGAGTTTCAGGTGGACGCTTTGGAAAAAGCTGGGTGCGAGCAGATCTTCCAGGAAAAGGTTACCGGCAAACTTCGCGAGCGACCCGAGCTGTCGCAGTGCCTTCGTACCCTCCGGAAAGGGGACGTTCTCGTCGTCTGGAAGCTGGATCGGCTGGCACGCTCACTGAAAGACCTGGTTGAGATCGTCCAGGATCTGAATGATCGAGAAGTTGGCTTCAAATCACTTACCGAGGCAATCGACACAACCAACTCAGGCGGACGCCTGGTGTTCCATATCTTCGGCGCATTGGCTGAGTTCGAGCATGATCTGATTAGAGAGCGCACAAAGGCTGGTCTTCAGGCAGCCAGGGCGAGGGGACGTAAAGGTGGGCGTAAACCATCAATGTCCGACTCAGATATCCGTAAAGCAGCGGCCATGCTCTCTGACCCTCAAATCACGAAAACAGAAGTTGCGGCTCACTTCGGTGTAACTCGAACGACGTTGAACGCATCACTAAAAAGAATTGGATTGGCTGCCTGAGATAAGCGCCGCCCGACAACATGCTGTATTGGAGCTCCACGGATGACTGACGACAAAACCAACCACTCCCAAACCGCCGCTTTTATATGGTCGGTTGCCGATCTCCTGCGCGGTGATTTCAAGCAGAGCCAATATGGGCGCGTCATTCTGCCGTTTACTCTGCTGCGTCGTCTGGAGTGTGTGCTGGAGCCAACGAAGGCTCAGGTACTCTCCGCGGCCCAGGAACACCAGACCAAACCGGATGCAGTTCGCGAGAAGCTTTTGCTCCGGGCTGCCGATCAGCAATTCTTCAATGCCTCCCCCTTGAGTCTGGCTACCCTATCTGACAGCCAGACGGCCGACGATCTGATGAGCTATGTTCAGTCGTTCAGCCAGGACGCCCGGGAGATCTTCGAACATTTCCATTTCGAGGACTTCGTTCAGCAGCTCAGCTCCAACAACTTGCTCTATCAAGTCGTTCAGCGGTTTGCCAGTATCGATCTGAGCCCGGCAACCATCAGCAACTTCGGTATGGGGATCATCTTCGAAGAATTGATCCGTAAGTTCGCCGAGAGCTCCAACGAAACTGCCGGGGAGCACTTCACCCCCCGGGACATCGTTCACTTGACCACTTCTCTTGTCCTCACCGGACAGGAGAACCGACTCTCGCCCAACAGCATTGTGACCATCTATGATCCCACGGCGGGTACCGGTGGGTTCTTGTCCGAAGGCGACGAGTACATTCAGCAGATCAGCGAGAATGTCACCGTCTCCCTGCACGGCCAGGAGCTGAACCCTGAGTCTTACGCAATCTGTAAGGCAGATATGCTGATCAAGGGGCAGGAAGTCAGCAATATCAAGCTGGGGAATACCTTGTCTGATGACCAGCTGGCTGCCAACAAGTTTGACCTGATGCTCAGTAACCCGCCATTTGGTGTGGAGTGGAAAAAGGTTCAGAAGCAGGTCACCGACGAGCACAAACACCGTGGTTTCGATGGTCGTTTCGGACCTGGTTTACCCCGCGTTTCAGATGGCTCCCTGCTGTTCCTGATGCACCTGGTCAGCAAGATGCGAGATGCGCGTGATGGCGGGGCCCGGATCGGCATCATTCTCAATGGTAGCCCGCTGTTTACGGGTGGTGCTGGCAGTGGCGAATCTGAAATCCGGCGCTATCTGCTGCAGAACGACATGGTCGAGGCCATCGTGGCCCTGCCCACGGATATGTTCTACAACACCGGCATCTCCACCTATGTGTGGGTGCT
>NZ_DIHV01000093.1:0-6113 GCF_002420325.1 Marinobacter sp. UBA5687 | reverse complement strand
TAAGCAACAGTCCTGTGATAATTGAAAAGCCGGCCATTGTATGTTCTGGCCAGTTGCCGTGCAACACGGCAAGCCCGGGCGTCCGGGTGCCGGAGCGCTTTCTTTAAAAGCCTTCATTTTAACCTGTCCGTAACTGCAGGTATTATCGTCGGTTATACAATTAAACCATCCATTTCCAGGAGCTGTAATGGAACCCATCCGCCCGGACGAAGATGAGCTGAGAGCAGAACCCCCGATCGGCGCCGGGGAAGCGCGAACCCCTCGTGCCAGTAAAGAGCGTGAGGCCGGGCGTGGGGCTCCCAAAGCCAGGCCGCCAGGTGCAGTTGCGGGCTCTGGCGGAGGCGGTGGTCGTGGTGGACGAGTTCTTGTCTGGGGAGCGATTTTCGGGCTTGCGGTGGCTGCTGGCGCAGGGTGGTATAGCCAGAGTCAGCGCATCGCGGCGCTGGAGAGTCAACTGGAAGAGGCGGATTACTGGGCGCGGCAAAGTAAGCTGGCACTGGCCCGTTTTGAGGGCGAGCTTTCCGAAACCGGGGAATCCTTGCAGGAGCGGGGTGCCTCTCTGGAGGAAAAGATAGCGGCCAATGCGGAAAAGGTTGAGACCGCCAACAGTGAAATCCGCAAGCTCTGGGTGGTTGCTAATGAGCGCAACCGGAAACAGCTTGAGGAGCATGGTCAGCGGCTCTCGGTGCTGGATCAGAATCTGGCCGAGACCGGCAAATCGGTGTCAGATCTGGAAACCACGCTCGAGCAGGTTCGTACCACGTTTGCTGGAGATATCGCCCAACTGAGCCAGAAGCTGGAGACGTCTGTGGCTGCGCTGGAGCAGGCAAATAGTGAGGCGACGTCGCAACTGACCAGGCTGAGTCAGCAGATCGGTGATATCGATCAGGTGGTAGAGAGCCGTATCCGCCGGTTTGAGCAGGAGCAGAAACTGGGTATCGATGGTATTGAAAGCCGGCTGTCCTCCGTCGAGGCTCGAACGGACGGCCTCGCAGGAGCCGGTGATGTTCGGGCGCTGCGGAATCGACTGGCAGAACTGGCCCGGACCGTGGAATCCATCGATGCTTCCCGTGCCCAACTTACCTCACGCCTCGTGCGCCTGTCGGAGGAGGTCAATCAGCTCAGGGCGTCGAACTCAGGGCAGTAACGGTTGCCGGGGGTGAATGTAACGGTTTGTATTCATCCCTTGCGGTAGCTCTCATTTCTTGTGGTGGCCAGTTGTTATGATCGTCCCTACTCGATAAGGGATGAAGAGTGCATAACAATGAAAATCCGAGTGCCTTTCGTTAAAAGTGCCGCCGTTGTGGCATGCTTTCTGGTGTTGTCTGGCTGCACCGTTTATCAGTCTATCGGCAAGAGTGTGGGTGGCTTTCTGCATCCGGTGTCGGGCCATGATTTCGTGCATATCGACACCGATCAGTGGGACCAGAGCAATGCCTTGTTGTATTTCTACCGTACCCACTCCCAATGGGCGGCGGATGAGATCGAGTCTCCCAGCGTATATATTGACGACAAGCACTATTTCAACATCCGCAATAACAGCTTTACCTGGCTGGAAGTGAGCCCCGGTGAACGGCACATCGCCATGCGTCGGCCTTTGCTTGGGCTTGAAGGCCTGAACTCCTTCAGTTTGAGCCTGATTGCGGATGCCACTCTGAAGGTGGAGCCTGGCAAGATCTACTACCTGAGATACAACGAACTGGAGGAGCCCTCGCGTCCTCATCCGGACCTGGACCCGGAGCACCCGCTGGCCTCCGGCGAGCTGCAGCTGGTTACCCGTGAATACGCCATGCAGTCGGACGAAATTGTGTCCACCCTGTTCCTGAACAGCGATCTACTGGCGCCGAACCATGCCGCAACGTCGATTGTAGAAGTTAACGAAGATACCGACTACGAGAAGCGGAAGCTGGCTCTTGAGCAGGAGCGCGAGCTGGAGATTGAGCGCCTGCAGCAGCAGGGTAAATATGAGGAGACCTCCTGGTTCTGGCCATTCGGGGGTGGGCCAACGGTGCCGCTGGAAGCCGATCGCAAGCTGAAGGCGCTGGAGCAGGACTATGCCCAACTGGAACTTGAGCGCGAGCGCAGGGAAGAGGCGGAATCGGGAGGCTGGTGGATCTTCTAGGCAATGTCTACACTGGGGATGGTGTAGTGAAGAGAGATAAAAACAATGTCCTTCAAAGATACGTTCCGGCTGCGTATTGACAGGCTGGCCGGGCAGGTTGGTCCGTTGCTTGAGGAGTCCTGGCGGGAGGCTCGGCAACGCCTTGATGACCTTAACCAGGCGCTTGCCAGTCAGGCGGTGCCTGGCGAGCGCCGGGCGCGAGTGAGTGAGCTGGCTCTGAAGCGAAAGGGACAGCAGGCAGGCCAGAAGTCTGCGGAAATACGGCCCTTCCCTGAACAGGGTAAAACAGTACAACGTTCTGATTTTGATCAATAAATGTTCGCCTGAGAGCGTCTCGGAAAAAAGTTTAGCAATTTTCGGAAAAACATTTGACACAGTGAGCGAAATGCTTAAAATGCGCGTCTCACTTGGTTGAGACAGCAACGCTGACTCAGCAAGCGCCAGGCGCAGCAAGTGACTGTTTTGAGCCTGAAAAAGAGTAAGGCAGCGAAAGTGGGTGGTTAGCTCAGCTGGGAGAGCATCGCCCTTACAAGGCGAGGGTCGCAGGTTCGATCCCTGCACCACCCACCACTTTCAAAACAGAGTTCAGATTCGGCAATGCTGAATCGATGCGGAGCGGTAGTTCAGTTGGTTAGAATACCGGCCTGTCACGCCGGGGGTCGCGGGTTCGAGTCCCGTCCGCTCCGCCACCTTACCCTGGGTGGTTAGCTCAGCTGGGAGAGCATCGCCCTTACAAGGCGAGGGTCGCAGGTTCGATCCCTGCACCACCCACCAGATTCTAAAAAGCAGACCAATCTGGTCTGCTTTTTTTATTCCCTCAGAAAACGCCAAGCTCCTTTGGTGAGCCGCAAAAAGGCCGGGCAGGGTTACCCTGACCGGCCTCTTCCTGTAGTGCCTTTTCTGAATTACTTGCCGATCAGGGATTGGCCACATACCCGAACCACGTTCCCGTTCACGCCCGCAGACGCTGGGTTGCAGTACCAGGCGATAGCCTCGGCCACATCAACCGGTTGCCCGCCCTGAGACAGGCTGTTCATGCGTCGACCGGCCTCACGGATGGTAAACGGCATGGCGGCGGTCATCTGGGTCTCAATAAAGCCCGGGGCAATGGCATTGATGGTGATGCCGTTCTTCAGATGACGGGCCATGGCTTCGACATAGCCGATCACGCCGCTTTTGGCGCAGGAGTAGTTGGTCTGGCCGAAATTGCCTGCGATGCCGCTGATCGAAGAAATGCAGACGATGCGGCCGTTTTCCCGCATCAGTTTGCGCTCAGACAGTTCCTCGTCAATCAGCTCTTCTGCAGTCAGGTTGACGGCAATGGTCATATCCCAGAAATGTTCGGGCATGTTGCCTAGGGTTTTGTCTCTGGTGATGCCGGCGTTGTGGATGACGAAGTCGACACCGCCGGTTTCCTTTTCGATAAAGTCTGCGATCAGCTTTGGCGCCTTTTCATCGGTGATGTCGCAGGCGAGCGCCTTGCCTTTCAGAGCGCCGGTTACTTTCTGCAATTCCTCGAGTGCCGGCGGAATGTCGAGCCCGATGACGGTTGCCCCATCTCTGGCCAGGGTTTCAGCAATGGCGGCACCAATGCCTCGGGATGCGCCGGTCACCAGGGCCACTTTGCCTGCCAATGGTGCGACCGGATTGGTGGCTTTGGCTTCGTCGGCTTTGCCAATGCGGACCACCTGCCCGGAGACGTAGGCTGAGCGTGGCGACAGGAAGAACCGAACCGAGGAATCCAGCTGGTTTTCGGCATTGGGTGCTATCCAGACCAGGTTCGCGGTAGCGCCCTTTTTGCCGATCTCTTTGCCAACGGCTCGTACGAAGCCTTCCAGTGCCTGTTGTGCAGCGGCCTGGGGCGCCTTGCGGCAGGTGTGCGGGTCCTGGCCAATCACCAGAACCCGGCCATTCGTCGCCAGTTTCCGGATAGTGGGGTGGAAAAAGTCATACAGGGCGCGCAATTCATCCGGTTTCTGCAGGCCGGACGCATCGAAAATCAGTGCCGAGAACTTGCCGGAGACCTCGCCGGTGATATCCAGTGCCTGAGCCTTGTTGCTTGTCTTGGCCGATTCGGCCAGGGTTTCCGGCCCGGTGGCGTGGTGCAGGGTGGCCGGGCTGGCGCCAACAATGCTGCCAAGGGTGGCGATGGCGCGGGCACCATTGCCGGCTCCAATGAGGACGTCGCCCTCAATAAAAGGCTGATCCACTCGCTTGAGGCGTTTCAGCGGGGCCGGTGACGGCAAGCCAAGAGACTGGGCGGCGGTTTTTCCCACCGGGGTATTCACGAGTTTGAGGTAGAGGTCAGACATGTTTTCTTCCTTGTGCATCTGGTTGATTGCAAATTAGCCTAAAGGGTAAGGAATCTTCCAGCTATTGTATTGACTGAACGCAGGTTGTGCGTTGTCAGAGTTGCCAATGAGAGACTGCCGTCAGGCGCTAGACTCATCAACAGTATCGGTGAACCGAAACAGAATCATCTGACTCACAAGGAAACACAGCGATGGCACAGGCAAAGAAAACCTCAGCACCCGTGAAAGGGGCAAGCCAGGGCATTCGACGGGTTGCCGTTATTGGCGGTAACCGTATTCCGTTTGCCCGCTCCAATACTGCCTACAGCAAGATCAGTAACCAGGAATTGTTGACTTCGGCGCTTCGTGGGCTGGTGGATCGCTTTAATCTGGACGGCATGAAAATGGGCGAAGTGGTCGCGGGCGCCGTGATCAAGCATTCCAGGGACTTCAACCTGACTCGTGAATCGGTTCTCAGCTGTGGTCTGGCACCTGAAACACCGGCCTACGATATCCAGCAAGCCTGCGGAACCGGCCTGGAAGCCGCGATTCTGGTGGCGAACAAAATCGCGTTGGGGCAGATCGAGTGCGGCATTGCCGGCGGCACCGATACCACGTCTGATGCGCCGATCGGGGTGGGCGAAGGGCTCCGGGAAATCCTGCTGGACCTCAACCGTGCCAAGACCACCAAGGAGCGCCTGAAAATTCTTGGCCGTTTCCGGCCGAGCCATCTGGTGCCGGAGATTCCGGAGAACGGCGAGCCCCGTACAGGCATGTCCATGGGGGACCATTGCCAGGTGACTGCCAAAGAATGGAGCATCGCCCGTGAAGATCAGGATCGCCTGGCCTGGGAGAGTCATCAGAAGCTGGCAAAGGCCTACGAGGAGGGCTTTTTCGACGATCTGATGACTCCCATGGCCGGTCTCGATAAAGATAATATCCTGCGTCCGGACACCACGCTGGAAAAACTGGCCACCCTCAAGCCCTGTTTTGATCGGGAAAACGGCACCATGACTGCAGCCAACAGCACGGCGCTCACCGATGGCGCGTCGGCAGTGCTGTTGGCCAGCGAAGAGTGGGCAAAGGCCCATAACATGGATGTCAAAGCCTGGCTGACCTTCTCCGAAGTGGCTGCTGTGGATTTCGTCGACAAGAAAGAGGGCTTGCTGATGGCGCCAGCCTATGCCGTACCCCGGATGCTGGAAAGGGCCGGCCTGACCCTTCAGGATTTCGACTTCTATGAGATTCACGAGGCATTTGCGGCACAGGTTTTATCTACCCTGAAAGCCTGGGAAGATCCGGGATTCTGCAGGGAGCGCCTGGGGCTGGACAAACCATTGGGCACCATTGATCGCGACAAGCTGAACGTGAAGGGTTCGAGTCTGGCCACGGGGCATCCGTTTGCCGCGACCGGAGGCCGTATTGTCGCCACGCTGGCCAAGCTGCTGGAGCAGAAAGGTAGTGGTCGTGGCCTGATCTCCATCTGCGCTGCTGGCGGCCAGGGCGTGACGGCAATTCTGGAACGCTGATCCGGGCGGGATAGGTAATAACCGAAATCCTCTTTGACAGCTGGCGGTCAGAGCTATAGTATTCGCGCCACGTTGATCGGGCCTCTACCTGATTGATAAAAAGTTTGATGCGGGATGGAGCAGTCTGGTAGCTCGTCGGGCTCATAACCCGAAGGTCGTTGGTTCAAATCC
>NZ_DIHV01000002.1:9144-9487 GCF_002420325.1 Marinobacter sp. UBA5687 | reverse complement strand
TTGTGGACAGAAGGGGTTTCGGCAGTATTCGCCGGGGCAAACTATAAATTTTTTGCCATCAAATTGAAACAAATCCCGGTTGATGGCCCCCTTCACAATCCTGATAGTTAATGCTGCAATTCAGACGATTTTTGACGCATAATTCCGGAAAATATGTCAAAAAGAACAACAGTTAATGACGAATACCAGCCAAATCCAGTCCAGCGAGCATGAAGAGCTTCAGATCTCCCGGCTGCTCAATGGCCTGTCAGCCATGGCGGTCCTGTTCCTGGCCGGGATCGGGGCCAAGGCGTGGTATGCCGAGCATCATCTGCACGCATGGGTGCTCTGGGCATTTGTTGTT
>NZ_DIHV01000002.1:0-8959 GCF_002420325.1 Marinobacter sp. UBA5687 | reverse complement strand
CATCCTGCTGTTCTGCTACCTGCTGGCCGTCCTGGTTTTTCAGTTTCCCGATATGCCCGGCGTCAGTGCCGAATACAGCACTGACTTCAAGATCCGTTTCTTCGCGACACTTACCTTTGAGTCGATCTTCTGTTTCGTGCTGGAGGCCGGACGTTTACGAGCCCGCAACAAACTCGTGGCACTGGCTCAGGCCCACGAACACGCCGCCCGCACCGACGAGTTGACCGGGCTGGCAAACCGGCGAGACATGCAGAGCCGGCTGAACAACGAACTCTCCCGGTTCGAGCGCTCCGGTCACCATTTCTCCGTTGTGCTGATTGATCTGGATCTGTTCAAGCGCATTAACGATGACTTTCGGCCACGATGCCGGGGACGAGGTTCTTGCGCCAGTTCGCGGATCTGGTCAGACAGATGGTCCGCCAGTCGGATGTGGCTGCCCGCTGGGGCGGTGAGGAATTTCTGCTGCTATTACCCGACACCACTTTGCTACAGGCCCTCACCCTGGCTGAGCGCCTGCGCGCCGAAGTGGCGGCCACCCGTTTTCATCATCGGGAACAAACCCTGCCAGTCACCATCAGTGCCGGGGTATGCTCCATTTCCAAATCCGGATCGATCAACGAACTGCTCAAGCAGGCAGACGTGCAGCTCTACAACGCCAAGGAGAGTGGCCGGAACCGTATTGCCCCCAGGGTACGGAGCCAGGACGCCGGGCCCGGCCCCCAGACTCCGGCTTGAGCCAAACCAGTCACGCCATTACTATCTGCCCCGAACATTCCTACCCCATCAACACAGGCAGTCGTTATGGCAGCAATCCGCATTCTTACCGGCAGCGTTTACGGGGGCGCCCTGCTGACAGCGCGCCGTATCAAGCAGGAACTGGAACCCGAAGGGCACACCGTCACGGTTCTGGAAAATCCAACCCTGGCCGATATCACCGACAACCAGGACGCGTTGCTGGTGTGTACCTCCACCACTGGCCAGGGTGAAATCCCCGACAACCTGTTGCCGTTTTATCTGGACTTGCGCGAACAATTGCCTCAGCAGCCTGGCCGCCCCTTTGGCGTGATTGTGCTGGGCGACAGCTCCTATGGCGACACCTTTTGCGGTGCCGGAGACCTGATGGAAGAGGCGCTGTATGAAACCGGCGCCCGCAAGGTCGGTGACACTCTGCGGATTGATGCGTTGGAAACTCTGGAGCCGGAGGCCGAGGCCCTGCCCTGGGTACGGAACTGGATTAACAGCATTTGACCAATAATTACACAAGTTACCAAAAGTCTGCCGGTTACGGCTTGAGCCGCCTCAGACGACAGGCCATACTCAGGCCATAACGACAAGAACGGTAACCTGTGATTCTGATGCAACTGGCCCGATCCCTGGCAGCCCTGCTGATTCTTCTGGCGCTTTCGCTTCCCGCTATGGCTGCCAGTGATGGCTATATTCCAGCCATTGAGTATCTGAGACTGGCGCCGGACGACCAACGCAGCCCGCAACAGGCTCTGGAATCCGGCGACTGGCAAATCCTGAACGAACAAACGCCTAATTTTGGTTACACCCGGGACCAGGTCTGGCTGAAGTTCCCCATCACCCGGCCCCAAACCACCAATCTCCTGGAGATCACCTACCCGCACCTGGACCGGATCGATTTCTATCTGTTACGGGACGGCGAAATCCAGCTGAACTACCAGACCGGTGACCGCATGCTGTTCTCGGAGCGCCCGGTGGAGCATCCGCATTTCCTTTTTCCGTTCCAGCTTGAAGCCGGTCACGACTACCGCATCTTGCTGAAAATCGACACCGACGGTGCCATGCAGGTGCCGCTACGGCTGTGGAACAATCGCAGCTTTTTCGAGAAGACCTCCGTAGAAAGCCAGGTTCACGCCCTGTACTACGGCATACTGATTACCGCCATCTGCTTCAACCTGTTTGTATTCCTGGCGCTCAGGGAGTCGATCTACCTCTATTACGTACTCTCGACTCTGGGCTACCTGATCCTGATCGGCACCCTGAACGGTATTACCTACCAGTTTATCTGGCCCGCGCTTCCTGGCCTGCAAAGCAACGCCATGGTCCTGTCCATACCACTGGCCTTGCTTTTCACACTCATGTTCGCCAGATCCTTTCTGAAACTGGAGCAATGCAGCCCCCAACTCGATCGACTCATACTCGGCACTATCCTACTAAACGGCGCCCTGGCTCTTGCTCTTGCCACAACTGTGATTGACTATGGCACGGGTATCCGACTGGCTGTCGCTCTGGCCATGCCGAGTTGCCTGCTGTTAACGGTTGTCGGACCGATACAGTGGGCCAGAGGCAATCCACAGGCGGTTTACTACACTCTGGCCTGGGGGGCCGTCACTCTGGGCAGTGCCATTACCGCCGCCAATAAGTACGGTCTGATTGCCACCAGCTTCTTCTCTGTGTATGGCATGCAGCTGGGCTCGGCCTTCCAGGCCATACTCCTCAGCCTCGCCCTTGCCATCCGGATATATCACGAACGCCAGGAGAAAGTGCTGGCCCAGGAGGCTGAACTGAAGGCGCTTGAAGCCCGACGCGCGGCCGAACTCCGGCTGATGGACCAGGCCCTGCATCATCCGCTCACCGGCCTGCCTAACCGCAGCAGCTATGAAATGCGCCTGAACGAATTGATCCGGAGCCAGCGCGGCAAACGCTTCGGCGTGGTCATCATCCATCTGGACAACCTGTATGCGGTCACCAAGACCCTGGGCCACCGCAACACCGACCGCATACTGGAGCTGGCCTCCAAACACTACAACGCGGTGATCAAGGATGTACCTGGGGCCATCTCTCTGGAGCAGACCGACAACCGAACCTTCTTCCTGGCCAGCCTCGACCCGCAAACCTTTGCCTTTGTGGTGGATGCTGACCAGGCGCTGTCGGTACCCAGAATCGTGCTGCGCAGCATTGAAGAGATCCGCTACCCGGTAGATTTCCTTGGCATGCAGGTTCCCCTGAACCCACAGCTCGGCGTGGCTTTCTACCCGACTCACGGAAACGATGCCAACACCCTGATTCGCCGGGCGGTGATCGCCGAAGGTTCTGACCGCGCCCGAGACCGCGGAATTGCCTACTACAAATCCTCCCGGGACTCCTACAGCGCCGACCGACTGACTCTGGTCTCCGACCTGCGCCACGCCATCGATCACAACGAGCTGACTCTGTTCCTGCAGCCCAAGCTGTGCCTGCGTACCCGCGCTATTACCGGATTTGAGGCACTGATTCGCTGGCCAGGACGGGAACAGCCGGTTCGGCCCGATGAAATCATCGCAGTGGCCGAACAGACCGGCCTAATCAAACCGCTGACGCGCTGGGTACTGAAAGAGGCGCTGGAAATGCGCGGGCGGCTGCTGGAGATCGGCTGGGATGCCGGAATCGCCGTCAACATCTCGCCCAACAATCTACGGGAACCGGATTTTGCCGTGTTCGTGCAACGGTTGATGCAAAGCTACCAGATCCACTCCGGGGCCATCACTTTCGAGGTCACGGAGACCTCCATGATGCAGGACCCCACCAATTCCCTGCGGGCGCTGAATGCGCTTGATGCCGCAGGCATTCCCCTCTCCATTGACGACTTCGGTTCCGGCTATTCATCCCTGTCCTACATCAAGCAATTGCCAGCTGGAGAAATCAAGATCGACCGTTCGCTGATTACCGATATCGCGGAACGGGAGCAGGACAGAGTGATCGTGCGCACCACCATCGATATGTGCCACAGCCTCGGCTACACCGTGGTGGCCGAGGGGGTGGAGGATAAGGAAACCCTGTCACTGCTGCACGACATGGGGTGCGATCTGATACAGGGCTACTTCCTAACCCGACCGCTACCCTTTAACGAAATGGTTGACTGGCTCGGCAACTACAATCCTCAGGCCTTACGTTCCCGGATCAGTGCTTCCTGAGTGGTGGAGGCCACCAAAACACCATCCCGGGTAAAGAAATTGCCCCGATTGAAGCCCCTGCCCGCCGAGGCACTCGGACTGTCCTTGTCATAAAGCAGCCAGTCATCCATACGGAAATCCCGATGGAACCAGATGGCATGGTCCAGGCTGGCAACCTGCATGTTCTTGCTCATGAAGGTGCGCCCGTGAGGAGTCAGGGACGTTCCCAGAAAGGAGAAGTCAGAGGCATAAGTCAGCAGACACCGATGCAGTACCGGGTCATCCGGTAAAGGTCCGAGGGCCCGAAACCAGTTCTGGCGATGGGGCGGGCGCTTTTCCGGCTTGAATGGGTTCATCGGGTCTACCGGACGGATCTCTATGGGCCGGTCACGGGTCAGCATGTCCCGCATTTTCTCCGGCACTTTATCTGCGATCAGCTTGCCCCAGTCCTGCTCGGACTTGAGTGTATCCGGATCCGGCGCTGCCGGCATGGCAACCTGATGATCCAACCCGTCTTCTGCGACCTGGAACGACATGGAACCGGTCAGGATTTCCTTGCCGTCCTGACGGGCAATCACCCGGCGCACCGAGAACGTGCCGCCATCCCGAACCCGCTGGACTTCATAATCGATCGGCATGCTGTGATTGCCAGGGCGCAGAAAATAGGCGTGCAGGGAGTGGCAGAGGCGATTTTCGACAGTCCGGCTGGCCGCCATGAGGGCCTGCCCCAGAACCTGCCCCCCGAATACATGCGGAAAGCCCAGATCCTCGCTGTCGCCCTGAAAATGATCGTCTCCGATCGGGGAAAGATCCAGCAACTCCACCAGTTTTCGGGTTACATCCAGCATGCGCGCTCCTGTCTTTTGTTAGCTCACGAACGGGTTTTCTACCCCAGACAGGAAAATTTCGCAACGGCTGAAACTGCCAAAGACGACAAACGGCTACCAGCCAACCTCACTGGTAGCCGCAGGCTTCAGTCCCGGTGAATAGGAGGGACTTCCTTCGCCAGTGTCTGCTTTTCCAGAGCAAACCGGCCGGTCACTGCGAAGCCAAGCGTGTCGCCGTCCGGGCTCCGGAACAGGGCTTTGACATCAGCCCCGTCCTGCTCCACCTGCCATTCGCCCTCGGCATCCATCGGTGGTGGGCAGACTGCGGTCGGGCAACAGGGTGTTTTTACCATCACCGGCATGGTGCCGTAGCTGACTTCCGTGCGCGTACCGGCCAGAGTTTTCGCCAGCGCCCGGGCACAGGCCATCAACGGCAGCACATAGAGCAGAACGCGCCCATCCACTTCGGCACAATCACCCAGGGCAAAGACATCCGGTGCGGACGTTTCCAGAGCCCGGTTCACCTGAATACCCCGGCCGGAACGGATCCCGGCTTCGCGGGCCAGTTCAGTGCGGGGGCGCAGCCCCACTGCAGAGACAACAAGGTCGGCCTGGAGTTGCTCACCATTACCGAGCGTCAGCCCGACACCACTGCCCTGGTGCTCTACCCGCTCAACCACCGTCCCCAAATGAAACCGCACCCCAAGCCTCTCCAGCTCGGCCTGCACGGCACCGGCGGCTGCCTCCGGCAGCAGGCTGGGCATCAGCGATGGGTCCGGGGCGATCACATCCACTTCGTAGCCACCATTGCGCAGATCATTGGCAAACTCACACCCGATCAGGCCCGCCCCCATAATCGCGACCCGCTTGCCCTCGGCGAGGGCTTTACGGAAGGCACGGTAATCCATCAGGTCATTGATGGAATGAACCCGGTCCTGCGCGTTACCATCCAGACTCAGGCGGATGACGTCGGCGCCCCAGGCCAGAACCAGCTTGGCATAACGTATGCGCTGGTCGCCCAGCTTGAGCTCATGGGCATCGGTATCAATGCCCGTAACCGTGGACCAGGGACGAATGTCCACCCCCAGCTGCTCGGCCATAGCCTCAGGGTTAGCCTGGGCCAGACCATCCGCGTCCTTGTCTTTGGTAAAGCCGGTCGACAACATAGGCTTGGAATAGCTGACGCCGTCGTCGGCAGTCACCATAATGACCGGGGTTTCCTTATCCAGTTTGCGAAATTCCCGTACCAGTGAGTAACCCGACAAACCGGTACCAACGATCACAATAGGTGTCTGCTCGGTCATGACTCTGTCCTGCCTTTAGCCGATTTCGATCATTTCAAAATCTTCCTTGCCCACACCGCAGTCCGGGCAAACCCAATCCTCGGGCACGTCTTCCCATTTGGTGCCAGGCTCAATGCCATCCTCCGGCCAACCCTCGGCTTCATCGTAAATCAGACCACACACCACACACTGCCACTTCTTCATAACTAGCTCCCACCGATTTGTCTGCGAGGATATTATTGTCGAACAATAGAGCAATCAAGCAGAAAGGTCACAAAATGCGACCGAGTTCCAGCCGACCACCACTCACCCGATTGGCTGCCATCATAACCGCGACACCGGTATTGACCAATGCCAGCACCGACAGCCGGGCCCGGGGTTTTCTGCCAATAGCCATAATTACAGACATGGCAATACCGCCACGCCCCTCCCTTCGATCGCCCCACTTCGGTATAATCCGCCGTTTTGGACAGGACCCGATCGTTATGACCGATACCGTCGCTGAAATGAACCAGGTCATGGCAGACGCTGACTGCCTGGTTCCCGAAGAGCAGGTGCATGCCGCCATCGACACCATGGCCAGCGCCATCACCGATCGCCTCAAAGACAGCAACCCATTGTTGTTCTGCGTCATGAACGGCGGCCTGATCCTGACCGGTCAGCTCCTGCCACGACTGAAATTTCCGGTTCAGGCCGAGTATCTGCATGCCACCCGCTACCGCCAGGAGACCACCGGCGGAATTCTGGAATGGAAGCTGCAGCCGGAAGCCGACATGAAAGGCCGCACGGTTCTGATCGTCGACGACATCCTGGACGAGGGTACGACGCTGTGCGCCATTGCAGATTACTGCCTGGCCCATGGTGCCAGCGAGGTCCTGACTGCGGTGCTGGTAGACAAGGAGCACGATCGCAAGGCACGCCCCGGCCTGAAAGCAGACTTTACCGGCCTTTACGTTGAGGATCGATTCCTGTTCGGCTATGGCATGGATTACAAAGGCTATTGGCGCAACGCTCCGGGAATCTATGCCGTTAAAGGACTGTGACCAGCCCCCCGAGCTGAGCATACCTCCCACGTTCTGGTACCGGTCGCTGGCGGCGGCCGGCCTTTACTGTCCTGAGGTTCATGGCCCGGCCCGCTACTGGCTAACGGTAGAGGGGTCGTTTACCCGGGCCCTGCAGCAAAAATGTCAGGAGCGCTTTCACGTTGAGATTCTCAGGGAGGGTTTTTCGCCCCCAACCCCTGAAGAGGCCAAGCGCCTGAACCTGGCACCGCGCCAGCTCGCCTGGGTACGGGAAGTTCGCCTTTGCGGTGACGGCCGTCCGTGGGTGCTGGCCAGGACAGTGATCCCACAGAACTGTCTGCATGGCCACGGCCGCCGCCTGCGCAATCTTGGCAACAAGCCACTGGGCGCCTATCTGTTCAGCAGCCCCGAGTGGCAGCGGGGGCCACTGGAAACAGGGCTCTGCAAAGTCCGCAGCAACAGCCACCCTCGCCTTGCCCGCAGATCCCTGTTCCACCGGGGTTCCTGCGCCCTGTTGGTGGGGGAATACCTGTTACCCCGGCTATACCAGTCTCACAACCAGGGTTAACCCTACCGCTGCCGCTGGCTATAATCGGGTGCACTCTCACGCATCGACAAGCGGATACCAGCTCCTATGTTGCAGAACGCCCTGCCCACCCATGTTCATGCCCGCCTGGCGGATTACGCACGACTGCTGCGCATCGACCGCCCAATCGGCACTCTGTTGCTACTGTGGCCAACCTACTGGGCACTCTGGCTGGCGGCCGAGGGGGCTCCGTCATTTGCCAACCTGCTGATCTTTACCCTGGGCGTATTTTTCATGCGGGCCGCGGGCTGTGCCATCAACGATTTTGCCGACCGGGACTGGGATCGCCACGTCAAACGCACCAAAGACCGCCCGCTCACCGCCGGCCGGGTCCGCGCCTGGGAGGCCGTCGCTCTGTTTGCCGGGCTGTGCCTGGTGTCGTTTCTGATGGTGGTGCTGTTCACCAACTCCCTGACCCTGTATCTGTCTTTCGGTGGTGCGCTGCTGGCCTTTATCTACCCGTTTATGAAGCGTTATACCCATTTACCCCAGCTGTTTCTGGGCGCCGCCTTTTCCTGGGCCATTCCCATGGCCTGGGCTGCCGAGGCCAATCAGCTCAGCCAACTCACCTGGCTACTATTCACCGCCAATGTGCTCTGGACCGTCGCCTATGACACCCTCTATGCCATGGTCGATCGGGATGACGATCTGAAGGTCGGCATCAAGTCTACCGCCATTCTGTTTGGCGAGGCCGACCGGGCGATCATTGCTCTGCTGCAGACCATGGTGGTGGTGATTCTGGTGATGGTTGGCCAGCGGGCAGAACTGGGCTCCTTCTACTACCTCGGCGTTGTGGCCATGGCCACACTCTTCGTTTACCACCAGTACCTGGCCCGGGAGCGGAGCCGGGAAGACTGCTTCAAGGCATTTCTCAATAACAACTGGGCCGGCTTTGCGGTGTTTCTGGGTCTGGCGCTGGATCTGGCGCTCTGACTACCCGCCCATGTCATATACTTGTAACAAAGACGCGTTGTAATGACTCGGCAACATTACAAGGGAGTGTGTTCGCACCTCTGATCAGAGAACTCCCGAGGTCTGACACAGGTTGATGCATATGAGTGGAAAAACTGTCCTGATCGTCGATGACGAAGCGCCCATCCGGGAAATGATTGCGGTTGCGCTCGAAATGGCGGATTACGACTACCTGGAGGCAGCGGATGCCCGTGAAGCCCACGCCCTGATTATCGACAAGCAGCCCGACCTGATCCTGCTGGACTGGATGCTGCCGGGCACAAGCGGTGTCGAACTGGCGCGCCGGTTAAAGAAAGAAGAGGCCACCGCCGACATCCCGATCATCATGCTGACCGCCAAGGTGGAAGAAGATAACAAGATTCAGGGCCTGGAA
>NZ_DIHV01000090.1:0-20469 GCF_002420325.1 Marinobacter sp. UBA5687 | reverse complement strand
ATCCGGGGTAACGCGGATGTCCGGGCTCTGGTGGAAAACCGCTGGCTCTGGTTGCACCGAGTGGATGGCGACCAGACTCTGCGCTACGACGACGGCAGGTGGGTAACCACCTGACCGCCAGTCACATATTGCTGGCGTTGGCGGCCTCGGTGTATTGCCAGTCGATCGTTCTCGGTTGAACGCTGTCGGCGACAAAGAGGTGGCCAACGTCCGGTACTGCGTACCAGAGCTCTCCGCGGGTGGGGTTCTGGCGCGCAAACTCCGCATGGCTCATGCCGATTTCCCAGATTTCATCGCTCTGCCAGCCTTCCGGGGCAAGTTCAATACGCACTTCCGAGCCGATCAGGCTGATGGCCTCAATGCGCAACGGCAGGCGGGCCTTGGCCGCGGGCGAACGGGACAGCTGAACCTCGTGGGGGCGCAGGTAGAGCTGGGCTTCCTGATCGTGACGGACACCCGGCAAGGATACCCAGGCATCGCCCTGAACCAGTTTCTGACCTTTCACCAAACCCGACAACACGTTGACGTGGCCCAGGAAATCGAAGACGAACCGGCTTTCTGGCCGGGCATACAGTCCGGTCGGTGAATTCACCTGTTCCACCTGGCCCTGGCTCATAACCACCACCTGGTCTGACAGCTCCAGCGCCTCTTCCTGATCGTGGGTCACGAAAATGCTGGTGAAGTGGTACTCGTCGTGTAACGCACGCAGCCAGCGGCGCAGATCCTTTCGGACTTTGGCGTCCAGGGCGCCGAAGGGCTCATCCAGCAGCAGAATGCGAGGCTGGGTTGCCAGCGCGCGAGCCAGAGCAACACGCTGCTTCTGTCCACCAGACAGCTGTGCCGGATAGCGTTTGGCCAGTTCTGGTAACTGGATCATTTCCAGCAGCTTGGCCACCCGTTGGCGGATTTCCTGTTTCGAAGGGCGCTGCTTTTTGGGGAGCGACTCCAGGCCGAACGCGATGTTCTCGGCAACGGTCAGGTGCCGGAACAGGGCGTAATGCTGAAACACAAACCCGATGTTGCGGTCGCGAACGTGTAGCTGGCTGACATCGTCACCACCGAACAGGATGCGGCCGGAATCTGACGACTCCAGCCCGGCAATAATACGGAGCAAGGTGGTTTTGCCCGAACCAGAGGGGCCGAGAAGGGCAGTGAGCTGGCCTTCGGGGATATCCAGAGACACATTCTTCAGCGCCTGAAATCCTCCGAAGTTCTTGTTGATCTGGTCAATGGTGATACTCATGTCACGCACCTCCTTCTTCGGGCGTCGCGTGTTCAGCTCGGGACTGACGCCATTCGACGAATGCCTTTGCAATCAGTGTCAGGATGGCGATACCCGCCAGCAGCGAAGCGCTGGCAAAGGCCCCGACAATGTTGTAATCCTGATAAAGCAGTTCAACATGCAGCGGTAAGGTGTTGGTTTCTCCGCGAACATTGCCGGATACCACCGAGACCGCACCGAATTCGCCCACTGCGCGGGCGTTGGTCAATACCACACCGTAGATCAACGCCCACTTGATATTAGGTAGCGTGATCTTGCGAAAGATCCGCCAGCCGGAAGCGCCCAGCACCACGCCGGCTTCCTCCTCCTCGCTGCCTTGTTGCTGCATCAAGGGGATCAGCTCTCTGGCCACAAACGGGCAGGTTACGAACACGGTTACCATCACGATGCCGGGCCAGGAAAACATCAACTGAACGTCGTAATTGCTTAACCAGCTGCCCAGCCAGCCGTTGCGGCCATAGAGCAACAGATACAGCAGACCGGCAACGACCGGTGACACCGCAAATGGAATATCGATCAGGGTGATCAACAGCTTGCGCCCGGGAAAACGGAACCGGGTGACAGACCAGGCGAGGGCTGTCCCGAAGACCAGGTTAAGCGGCACCGTGAGTGCGGCCACAAACAGAGTCAGGCCGATGGCATCCAGGGTGTATTCATCCAGGACATTGCCGGCAAAAGCGCTCCAGCCTGTGCTCAGTGCTTGCGTAAAGATCACCACTACGGGAATCACCAGAATGATCAGAGTAATTGCGAGGGCCAGCCCGATCAGGCTGCGGCGCACCCAGGGTTGGTCACCAATACGGCGGTTTTGTGCAGCCATCTATCGACCCTCCAGCCTGCGCAGGTAGCGACCCTGCCAGAGGTTGATGGAGAACAGCAGAATCAGCGACGCCAGCAATACCAGCGAGGCAATGGCACTGGCGGCCGCGTAGTCATACTCCTGCAGACGGATGAAGATCATCAGGCTGGTGACTTCGCTGACGTAAGGCGTGTTGCCGGCGATAAAGATAATCGCACCAAATTCGCCCAGGCTGCGGGTGAAAGACAGGGCGATTCCGGTCACCAGGGCTGGCCACAGCGAAGGAAAGATAACTTTGCGGAACACACGCCCGTCAGATGCCCCCAGGCTAACAGCGGCTTCTTCATCGGCTGGCGACAGCTCCTCAAGCACTGGCTGCACCGTACGCACCACAAACGGGATGCTGGTAAATGCCATGGCTACAACGATGCCCAGGGGTGTAAACGCAACCTCCACACCGATTTTGGCCAGCCATTGGCCGTACCAGCCATTCTGGGAAAACAGCGTTGCCAGGGTGATGCCGGCGACAGCAGTTGGCAAGGCAAAGGGCAGGTCGACCACGGCGTCGACAATGCGCTTGCCCGGAAACTCATAGCGAACCAGCACCCAGGCCAACAGCAACCCGAACAGGCCATTGAACAGTGACGCTGCAAGGGCCGTCCATAAGGTAACCTTGTAGGACTCCACCACGCGCGGATCGGTGATGGTGAACCAGAACTGGTCCCAGGTCATGCCGGAGGTTTCAACGACCAGCCCGGTCATCGGCAGCAGCAAAACCAGGCTGACAAAAAACAGCGAAATGCCGAGGCTCAGACCGAACCCCGGCAATACCCGTTTGTTTCGACGACCAAGGCGCCGCACGGGGGCGACGCCTGCTTGAGCGGAGGTGGGCATGGCTTGCTCTTACCGGCGCCGCTGCAACTGGTCCAGTTTGCCGCCACTGCTGAAATGGGTACTCATGGCGTTTTCCCAGCCACCGGCAATCTCTTCGATGGACAGCAGTTTCAGTTCCGGGAAGCGATCGGCATTCTCGGCTTTCACGGCGTCGTTGTGAACACGGTAGTTGAAGCCTGCCAGCAGGCGCTGGGAGTCTTCGGTATAGAGGTGCTCCAGGTACTCCTTGGCCAGCTCGGCGGTGCCATTCTGTTCAACGTAGTCGTCAATCCACGTCACCGGGAATTCAGCCAGGAAGCTTACCTTCGGCGTGACAGCCACGTATTCACCGTTCTCGAAACGGTCTGCAATGTTCAGAACCTCCGACTCGAAGGTCAGCAGGACATCGCCAATGCCGCGCTCAACGAATGTGGTGGTGGCACCACGACCGCCGCTGTCAAAAACGCGTACCTGACCGAGCAGGTCCGCCATGAACTGATCAATTTTTTCCTGATCGTCGCCAAACTGGTCCTGGGCGTAGCCCAGAGCGGCAAGGTAGGTGTAACGGCCGTTTCCAGAGGTCTTAGGGTTCGGCATCACCAGTTGAACGTCTTCGCGAACAAGATCGTCCCAGTTCTCGATATTCTTCGGGTTACCCTCGCGTACCAGGAACGCCATGGTTGAGTAATAAGGCGAGCTGTTGTTCGGCAGGCGATCGGCCCAGTCTTCAGGAATCAGACGACCGCGCTGGTGCAGGATGTCGATGTCGGTCACCTGGTTAAACGTTGCAACATCGGCTTTCAGGCCCTGGATAATGGCCTGCGCCTGCTTGGATGAACCTGCGTGGGACTGTTTGATTTCGACCGTTTCACCGGTCTTTTCCTGCCAGTGCTTTTTAAACTCTTCGTTGTAGGCAGCGAACAGTTCGCGGGCGATGTCGTAAGAGGTGTTGAGCAGCTCCCGGTCTGCAGCCAGTACCGGTTGGGCGGAGAGCAGGGCGGCGCCGAGCGCGATTCCCTTGAACAGTTGCTTCATGACGAGCTCCTCAGAATGATGGTTCTAATCTGAGGAGCAATCTAACAAAAGGTTTTAAGAACGAAAAATATTAAAAATAAATATTCAAAGGCTTGTTTGGCATATGAGAGTCGGCAATTAATAGCGTAGCAGTGCCGAGCCCCAGGTGAAGCCGCCGCCAAAGGCTTCCAGCAACACAACCTGCCCACGCTGGATTCGACCATCGCGGACGGCTTCATCAAGCGCCAACGGGATGGATGCCGCCGACGTGTTGCCGTGGCGATTGACGGTCACCACTACCTGATCCATGGGCATGTCCAGTTTGCGCGCCGTGGCAGCGATAATCCGCAGGTTGGCCTGATGAGGAACCAGCCAGTCGATCTCGGATTTCTGCATCTGGTTGGCCTCCAGGGTTTCATCGACAATCCGGCCGAGCGTGTTCACTGCCACCTTGAAGACTTCATTGCCTTTCATTTCCACAAACGCCTGGCCGGCCTTTACCGCATCAAAATCGTTGGCGATGCCACAGGGGACGTGCAGCAACTCTTCATACCGTCCATCGGCGTGCAGGTGTGTAGACAGAATACCGGTCTCCTCACTGGCCTCCAGCACAACAGCGCCGGCGCCGTCGCCAAAAAGCACGCAGGTGGTACGGTCTTCCCAGTTAAGGATGCGGGAGAATACCTCCGCGCCGATCACCAGCGCTTTTTTGCTTGAACCGGTACGGATGAACTTCTCGGCAGTGGCCAGCGCATAGACGAAACCGCTGCAGACGGCCTGAATATCAAAGGCGGGGCAGCCCTGAATGCCGAGCCGGGCCTGCAGGATACAGGCGCAACTGGGGAACACCTTGTCCGGCGTGGTGGTGGCAAAAACAATCAGATCAATATCCGTGGCTTCAATGCCGGCGGCCTCAATGGCGTTCAGGGCCGCCTGTTCAGCAAGATCTACCGTGCTTTGTCCGGGCAGGGCAATATGCCGCTGTTCGATACCAGTGCGTTCGCGGATCCACTGATCAGAGGTCTCCACCTTCTGTTCCAGGTCGCGATTGGTAACGATGTTATCCGGCAGATAGGAACCGGTTCCGGCAATGCGTGCAAAGGTCATGGACAATTTCCAAGGGTTTATAGGGTAACGATAGACCCATGCTAAACCTTTGCAACCGGATTGGTTATTAGCGGATTGTCAAAGACTGCCCGGGCGACACATTGGGCGCCCGGGCAAGGGGTGGGAGATTAGCCTTCTTTCAACGTTTTCATATCAATGACGAAGCGGTACTTCACATCGCCTTTCTTCATGCGCACGTAGGCTTCGTTGATGTTCCGGATATCCAGCATCTCGATATCACAGGTGATGTCGTGCTCCGCACAGAAATCCAGAACCTCCTGCGTTTCCGGCATTCCGCCAATGAGAGAGCCGGCTACCACGCGGCGCTTGGTCACCAGCAGGCCGGCCTGAAGGGCGGGTTCAATTGGGGTGAGCAAACCCACGAGAATATGTGTGCCGTCGTACTTCAGACACTTCAGGTACGGGTTGAGGTCGTGGGCTACAGGAATGGTGTCGAGCAGAAAATCGAAGGAATCTGCGGCGGCTTTCATCTGTTCCTTGTCGGTGGAAATGATGACGTGGTCCGCACCCTGCTTCTTCGCTTCCGCCACCTTGGCTTCAGAACGGGTAAAGATAGTGACTTCGGCACCCAGCGCCTTGGCGAATTTCACGCCCATGTGGCCGAGACCGCCCATCCCCAGCACGCCTACCTTGTGGCCTTTTCCGACCTTGAAATGCTTTAGGGGTGAATAGGTGGTGATGCCTGCACACAGAATGGGCGCCGCACTGGCCGGGTCGAGTTTTTCCGGCACCCGAACAACAAAGCGTTCGCTGACAACAATCCGCTCGGAATAGCCGCCGTGAGTGACCGAGCCATCGTGGCGGTCCAGGCTACCGTAGGTCATGGTGGAGCCTTCAATACAGTACTGCTCCAGGCCGGAGTCGCAGGCGGAGCAACTGCGACAGCTGTCTACCATGCAGCCCACGCCCACCAGGTCGCCGGCTTTGAAGTGACTGACCTCTGGCCCAACGGCGGTAACCCGGCCAACAATTTCATGGCCCGGAATGACCGGATATTTTGAGCCACCCCAATCATTTTCAACGGTGTGGAGGTCGCTGTGGCAGACACCGCAGTAGTCGATCTCGATCGCTACGTCGTCAGCACGGAGTTCCCGGCGATCAATGGCGTAGGGGGCCAAGCCGGAATCCGGTGCAGTGGCGGCGTATGCTTTGGTATTGGCCATTCGTTCACTCCTTTTCAGTTTTAGAACAAGGATCACGGTTCTGCCGCGGCAGGACAGTTACCTTGTGTAACTCAGCACAGTTCAATTGTAACCTACGTATTCCACTCCATCAGGGATGACCAGATGACAAACACGCAATCTCTTAAAGCTGTGTGGCTGGCGAGCGCAATCGCGCTGGGCGCGGGCCTGGTCAGCGGTTGTATGCCGGGCACCATTGCCACCGGCGTGGGCACCGGCTTTGTGTATGAGCAGAAACAGGACCACAAGCACCGCCATGAAGTGGAGCGGGCGGTGGATCAGTACGTCGAAGACCACGCCAACTCTCCGTGCAGGCACGGGGAAGACCGGGTAATGGAGTCTGCGGCGGAGATTCTCAAGGAATACCGGTTAACCGGTTTGAATGAGGTGCTGGGCCGACTGGATAAGATCTATCAGGATGAAAGTCAGCCGGATCATATCCGGGCCGGTGCCCTGTACAACATGGCGGTGTTGCAGTCGCGCCGCAAGGAACCCAACAAGGTGCTCGCGCGGGAGTACTTCAAGCGCCTGTATGTAGAATTTCCCAATGAATATCGCTGCATCTTTGAAGAATCAGACTGGCGGGATTCAATGATTGAACAGCAGTTGCTGCTGCCCGGCGAGACGGTTGAATCCTTCCTGAGAGATGCGAAAGCCGATGTGGAGCGCATGAAGCGGCAGGACTGAGCCTGCCGCCTTTAAGATCAGATCAGGCTATCCAGCCGAAAAAGAAATCAAACAGCCAGGAGAAGAAACCGCCGCTGCTCTGGGGGCGCGGTTCTGCCTGGGCTTCCTGATTGGCAACCGGCTCGCTGGCGTTTGCCACTGGCGCATCAACAATCACGGGTTCCGGTTCTTCTTCAACAACGAGCGGCTCGTCCGGGCCCGCTGCGGTAGGCTCGGTGGGCAGTTGGGCGATCAGCTCTTCGTTATCACCAGTGACCACCTCGACAACTTCTGCCGAGTCCTGATCTGCGGTGACTGGCGCTTGACTGCTTTCGGCAACGGATGAAGAAAGCTCTGTAACACGCTGTTCTGTTTGGCTTTCATCCGGACCGGTTTCAGATTCTTCTGCTGGGACCGATTGCGCTGCTGTCTCCAGGGCCGCAACCTGAATCTCTCGCGGTTCTGCGGCATCCACGATCTCTGGCTCGACAGTTTCCGGTTCAGGTTCCTGAGCTTCGGGAATTGGCTCCGGCTTGGGCTCTGGTGCGACAGCGGCAACGGAACGGGCGGGTGACGGGACTTTTGCGGTAATTCCAAGTTGACCACGTGCCGCAGACCGGGAAGCCACAGAATTGCTCTGGATCGTTAGGGCCGGAGCCGCCTCAACACCAAGGGATTTGAGCGTGGCTGAATCCAGATTTCCGCTTGCCGAGAGCTCTGGGCGATCGGACTGATACTGACGAATGGCAGTTCGCAGCTTGGCGTCTATCCAGCCGTCGGCCGTGCCGATATCGTAACCGGACCCATAAAGCGCATTTTCCGCAGCAAAGACGGTATGAGTGGGAGAGGCTGCCTGGGCCCAGCCACAGATGGCAATGCTTGAGACAACGGCCAGACTTTGCGCGGCGGTTTTGCGGCGTCCCTGCAACGGTGAGCGTTTCATGGCGAATCCCTCCAGAGGCTCTTTGGTATTGTTGTTTACATATTGTTACCGAGTGTCTTCACGGTATCAGGGATTAATAGTTGCGCCTATGAAGTGGTTAACAAGTTGGCGCAAGGTGCCCGTAGGATGTTGCGGAGGTTGCTGGTATTGTCACAACCCATCAGGCACAGAACGGGCAGGGCGTCCCCGGCAGTTTTGGTAGAGCAAGCATGCAGAATCTCGATTATCGCGTTATACAGCAGGCCATTGACTGGCTGGAGCAAGGGCAGACGATCTGGCTGTGCACCGTGCTGTCCACGTTCGGCTCTTCCCCCCGGGAACCCGGAGCGATGATGGTAGCGAAAGCCGACGGAGCGCATGTTGGGTCATTGTCCGGCGGCTGTGTTGAAGAGGATTTCCTGGATCGACTGGTGCAGGGGGAATATACCTTGCCATCCGTTGTTATTAGATATGGTGGCGACAGCGAGGAAAACCGCAATCCAAAGGTGAAGCTGCCCTGTGGAGGCGCATTGGAAGTACTGGTGGAAAAGCGATCTCCGGAGTCACATTTTGTCGATCAGCTGCGGACGCTGCTGCAACGGCTTTCAAGTGGTGAAGCTTTGGAGCGGGAAGTAGGCCTGGCTGGTGGCAACGTCAGTCTCCACCCTGTCGATGATCACGGTAGCCGGGTCATTTGGGAGCAGGGTAGCGAGACCATAAAGATTGTCGTCGCACCCGTCGCGCGATTGATTCTGGCCGGATATTCAACCGTAGCGGACGCCTGCGCCCGGTTTGCTCTGGGTCTGGGTTATGAGGTGGTGCTTTGCGACCCACGGGAAGACATCGCCGGCACCCACAATTTGCCCGAAGGTGTCGAGTTTATTCCCCAACTGCCCTCCGTATACCTTGGCAAAGACGGTGCCTGCGCCCCCTCGACGGCCGTAGTGGCCACCACGCACGATCCAAGGATCGATGATCTGGCGATGATGGCCGCGGTCAAAACGCCAGCGGGCTATATCGGTGTCATGGGCTCAATGCGCACTTCAAAAGCCCGGGCGGAACGGTTGAAACGCAGTGGCGGGCTCACTGAGGCCGAGATTCAGCGTATTCATATGCCCGTGGGGGTGGATATCGGCAGCAAGACACCGGCCGAGATTGCCCTGTCGATTATGGCGGATGTGGTTCGCGCCCGGCGCCAGCTTTTCCGGGCGGTCAATTAACGCTCTCGGCTCGCGGGTTTCGAGGGTAGTACCGGTCGGGCAGCCGCTCGATGTGCGGAAAGAACCGGGTGTCTTTGTAGGGCATCTTCATATATCCGGACACGCCAAGCCCGGTGATTTGCTCCACCGCAGACAGGATCTCGTCCAGCAGCGTCCGGAATTCCGGTTCCCGCTCGGGGTCCAGCAGCCGGTAATGGCTGTGGATCTTCAGGTGCCGGGGCAGGGCTTCGAAGATGATCATGCCGGTGTGGTGAATGTCGTTCAACCGTTCCAGTGCCCGGATAATCGTCTCGGGTAATACCAGGAATTCTTCCGGGTCGGGGCCATCCTCAAAATAGGAATGCACGCGGCTTTCATCTTCCACTTCCGGCGCTGCGCTCACTTCGTAGTGTAGATTCATGCCGGGGGAGACCAGAAACGGCTGGCCCTGATCTTCACGATCAATGTGCAGGGTGTTACGGGCGTTGAACAGGCAGCTTTTGAATATCCCTTTGCGGTAGATGGCCTGGGCCAGGTACACCATGTTATTGACGGCCTGGACAAAGGCCGATTTCAACGTCGGATCATGCAGGTTCAGAGAGGTATCGATATAGATACCGTCGGTTTCCCAGCGTACCGCCAGGCCTCCTTCCACAGGGTAGCGCCCGAGCCGACTGACCGCCGCCAGAAACGCTTTCTCGGTTTCCCCCATGCCCTGCATGAAGTTCTTGTAGTAGCGGTCGAGTTGGACGTCGTTCACATCACTCAGGGTCTCCGGGGCACCTTCCTCCCGCAAAAACGACTTCCGGGAACTGTATACCACGGTATCAATTTCCTGCCCGGACGCCCGCACCCATACCGGCACCTGCGGAGTGGTCGGCCGTGCCGGAAGGTCAATCATCACCGTGCGGGCCATTCGGGGCATTTCCCGCAAGTAGTAATCACCAGCCTTGCGGCGAGTCTCCGGGTCGGGCGACAGCATGCCATCAAGCATTCGGGCAAATTCCATGGGAAGCCCCAGAGACGCAGCTGGAATCGCCCGGTGCCCAAACCGACAGGATTGGGCAGAGGCGAGGGCATACAGGGTTCCGGCAGCCCCCTGTTCATCAAAGCGGGGCGAGGAGAGCCCGCCGTTCAGCTGCTCCTCGCCGATAAAATAGACATCGCCCAGTCTGGCATTGGTTTGCTGCAGGTTATCCGACATCAGTTCCATCACATTGGCGGTGACGAACTGTTGATTGGCATCCAGCTGGGCGAACACCGAGGACCCCCAGTCAATCAGCGCGATGTTCTCGGTACGGGCATCAAACACCAGATTGGACGGTTTGATGTCGCCGTGAACAATGGGGCGGCCGGCGGGCCCGTTTTCCCGGCGCAGGCAGCGCAGGATATCCGCCAGTTGATCGGCAATTCGAATAATAAGCCGGGGTTTCAGGCGGCCTTCCTGCAGGGAGACCTCTTCCAGGTTGAGCCCTGCAGCGCGCTCCATGACCAGGATAGGTTGGTTGTTGGCGCGCTGGAAGGCGATCAGTCGCGGTACTCTGGGGTGGTGCACCTGCTCCAGAATGAAGGCTTCGTCTTCCAGACGATCCTGGAGGTGCTGGGGCAGGTTGATGCGGGTGAACTTGAACACATGTTCCGGCCCCGGCGTATCCAGACCAGGAAAGCGGCCGGCAAACACAAAGCCATAGGCACCCTTGCCAATCAGTTCAACATCCCGGTAACCCAGTTGGCGGAGCTGGGCAACGCAAAGCGCCACCCAGTCCTTGAGCTTCTTGGCATCATCGTGGCTGAGCAGGTAGATCGACTGCTCTTCCGGTATATAGAATTGCTGAAGATGCTTTTCCTGCTCCATCACAGCCCGTTAGCCCATATGCAACAGCATGGTCTGGGGCGACTCCAGATAGCTCTTCCAGAGGTTGCAGAACCGCGCGATGGTGCCGCCGTCAATAATGCGGTGATCGCCGGCCCAGCTGATCGTCATGATCGCCCGCTCAACCACCTGACCATTGGCATCGAAACGCGGTAGCTTCTGGGTGCGGCCCAGCGCCACAATCGCCACTTCCGGTGCGTTGATGATGGGCGCAGCGTAGGTGCCGCCCAATGCGCCGATATTGGAAATGGTGATGGTGCCGCCTTTGAGATCATCCTGGCTGACACGTCCGGAACGGGCGGCCTCAGTCAACCGGGCGATTTCCTCGGCGATCCCCAGCAGCGTGAGCTGTTCAACGTGCTTGACGTTGGGCACCACCAGGCCAGCTTTGCCATCTACCGCCATGCCAATGTTGCAGTGGGGCAGGTAGTGGATTTCGGTCACGTCCTCGTTTAACTGACTGTTCAATACCGGGTATTCCTGAACAGCCAGAGCCATGGCCTTCATGAAGAATGGCATGAGCGTTAGCCGGGTGCCTTTGGCTTCAGCCTCCGGCTTCAGCTGTTCCCGCAGCATGAGCAAGTCGGTTACATCAATATCCTCACTGTAGATAAAGTGAGGGATGGTGGTTGCCGACTGAACCATCGCCTTGGCCATGGCCGTTTTCATGCCTTTGATCGGTTCCACGCGGACTTGCTGATCACCTTCGGCGTGGCGGCGAGGCGCCGTGCCGGGGTCAACCTGACGTTCGGTGGCGCTGGGCTCTGATTTGGGCTGTTCCAAATGCGCCAGAACATCTGCCTTAAGCACCCGGCCATCCTTGCCGGAACCGGCAATGTCGCCCAGGTTCAGCTCGTGCTCGCGCACCAACCGACGGACCGCCGGGCTTGCTGGAATCCGGGCCCGGGTGCCGGTTGCCACCGGTGTCGCTTTTGTGGGCGCGGCGTCCGCCGACGGCCTGGATTCACTCTTTGGCTGAGGAGCCTCTTCACGATCCCGCGGGATGAAGGCAAACAGCGGTGAATGCACCCGCGCCATGGATTGCTGCTCGTGGTAGAGCTTGGTGATTCGGCCGGCCTTGGGGGCGGTGATCTCAACCATGGCCTTATCGGTCATCACGTCCACCACCGGCTGATCTTCTTCGATTTCGTCGCCCTCGGCGACGCGCCATTCAACCACCTCGCACTCGACAATCCCTTCACCGATGTCGGGCAAAATAAAGTCTTCAGTCGCGTTATCGTCCCCGCTTTGTAAGGGTTCCGCTTTGGCTACAGCTTCCGGGGCAGCATCTACCTGCGGCGACTCTTCAGCGCTTGCTGGTGCCGGCGCCCCGGCCTCGCCACTCTCATCCACCAACTCGAACAGTGGCGCATGCACCTTCGCGATATCGCCTTCCTGGTAATAGAGACGGGTAACCCGGCCCTTGTAGGGGGCAGGAATTTCCACCAGCGCCTTGTCAGTCATCACTTCGGCCACCGGCTGGTCTTCCTCGATGACGTCGCCTTCGGCTACCAGCCATTTGACCAGTTCACATTCCACGATACCTTCGCCGATATCGGGCAGAATAAAATCACTCATGCTTGTTCTCCTGTCCTGATATCCGCCTAGAATTCCACGCTTTCCCTGATGGCCTCGTAGACCTTCAGGTGATTCGGCAGGTGCTCCTTCTCAAGCACCAGCGGGAAGGGGGTGTCCATCCCGGTTACCCGCGCAATGGGAGATTCCAGGTACAGGAAGCAGCGCTCCTGAATGGTCGCTGCAATTTCGCCGGCAAAGCCGCCAGTGAGAGGAGCTTCGTGGGTAATCACAAGGCGCCCGGTTTTGAGCACGGAATTGGCCACGGTTTCCACATCCCAGGGCAGGATCGACCGGAGGTCAATCACCTCGCAGGAAATGCCTTCCTTTTCAGCGCGCTCAACCGCCTGGTCTATCACGTCCATCTGGGCGCCCCAGCCAAGAATGGTCACGTCAGTGCCTTCCTTGGTGATCTCGGCTTCACCCAGAGGCAGGCGATAATCTTCATCTGGCACCTCGCCCACAGACGCGCGGTACAGGCGCTTGGGTTCAAAGAACAGTACCGGGTTGGGGTCGTGGATGGCAGCCAACAGCAAGCCCTTGGCCTGATGGGGGTTGCGGGGCACCACGATTTTGAGGCCCGGGGTATGGGCAAAATAGGCTTCCGGAGATTGCGAATGGTAAAGGCCGCCGGCAATGCCACCACCGTAGGGTGCACGAATGGTCAGACCAGCAACGTTAAAGAGGTTGCCGGAGCGATAGCGGTATTTTGCCGATTCGTTCACGATCTGATCGAAGGCCGGGAAGATGTAGTCGGCAAACTGGATTTCCGCCACCGGCACAGAGCCCTGGGCGGCCAGACCGTTGGCAAAACCGATGATGCCCTGTTCCACCAGCGGTGTGTTGAAACAGCGGGACTTGCCGTATTTCTGTTGAAGATTACTGGTAGCGCGGAACACGCCGCCAAAAACGCCCACGTCTTCACCGAAACACAACACTTTGTCATCGGCCGCCATGGCGGTATCCAGGGCATTGTTGATGGCCTGGAGCATATTCATCTTGGTCATCTCACGCTCCTCCCTTAACGTGTTCGGCGCTCTTTGGGTACTCATCCGGATATCGACGTATGTGAGCCTTCAGTTTCTCAAACTGCTCGGCCAGCATGGGAGGTACTTCGTCGTAGACATCGGTAACCAGAGTTTCGAGGGCTGGTGGCGGACGCTTCTGCGCCCGCTTCATGGTTTCCAGCACTTCCCGGCGCATGTTTTCCTGGAACTGTTTTTCGTCGTCCTCACTCCACCATTTCTTGCTTTCCAGCCACAGGCGCATGCGCAGGATCGGGTCTTTCTCGCGCCATACCGCTTCCTCGTCTTTGCTGCGATAACCGGACGGGTCGTCGGAGGAGGAGTGGGCCGCAAGGCGGTAGCTCATGGCCTCGATCAATACCGGTCGATTGTGTTTGACGGCCAGCTCCCGGGCGGCTCTGGTGGCTTCATACATGGCCAGTACGTCGTTACCGTCTACCCGGATAACGTCCATCTTGTAGCCATAGGCTCTGGGTGCTACGCCGTCGGCTGCGAACTGTTCGGCTGCGGGGGTGGAAATGGCATAACCGTTGTTCCGGCACAGGAAGATGACGGGTACGCGATGGACTGCAGCCATGTTCAGGGCCGCGTGAAAGTCACCCTCGGACGCGGCGCCTTCGCCAAAATAGGTGATGGTGCAGTGGCCGTCTCCCGCCAGCTTCTGGCCATAGGCATAGCCGGTGGCCTGGGGAATCTGGGTGGCCAGGGGCGAAGAGATGGTCATGTAATTCAGCTTTTTCGAGCCGTAGTGCACGGGCATTTGCCGGCCCTTACCGTAATCAAGCTCATTGCCGAAAAGCTGGTTCATGAATTCGTCGATGGAAAAACCGCGGTAGGCGAGGGCGCCTTGCTCCCGGTACTGCGCCATGATCATGTCGTTATCATCCAGCGCGGCGGCGCTGCCGATCACGGCGGCTTCTTCACCGGTACACTGCATGTAGAAGCTCAGACGCCCCTGGCGCTGGGCAGCAAGCATACGCTCATCGAGAATCCGGGTGGTGACCATGGCCCGGTAGATGCGAAGGGCTTTCTCTTTTTCAAGATCCGGCGCTTTGGCGCTCTTATAGAGCTTGCCATCCTGCTTCAGGAGCTTGAACGTGGGAATACGGAATTCCGCACCATCGGTGAACGAGGGGGAATACACAACTTTCGATTTTGTTGTTGTCATAGTCCTCTTCCTGGGGTATTGGCCTGAGGAAACAAAACACGCCTTGTGGGCGTGTCGTTAATGTCATTGTAGACAACCTGGGGAAATCTGATGTGGATCATTCCAGGCTTACCTTTACCTTAACGTAAACTGCATCCATCGGGTAGACCCAGAATGCGGATTTTTATTTAACTGAGCCAAACCGATGAATTTTCCGTGTTGGCCGCAAGCATGCTAACGTCAATACAGGTACTCTATTGAATAGCTTCATTAAACGGACTCTGGTGGGCAGGCATATGAATGTGATCGTGATCGGCGCAGGGATAATGGGAACCACTTTTGCCACCCTGGCGAAGGAACTGGCGCCCGAACTGGATATCACCATTCTGGAGCGACTGGACAGCCCGGGCGCAGGCAACTCCTGGTCTTTCAACAATGCCGGCACGGGCCACGAGGCCAACTGCGAGCTTAACTATACGCCGGTGGATGGCGAGGTAATCTCGGTGGAGAAAGCCTTGAAAATCCATGCCCAGTTCAACGTTGCCAAGCAGTTCTGGGCCTACCTTGTTCGAAAAGGTGCGATAAAAGAGCCCGCTAGCTTCATCAACCAGACCCGCCATTGCACCCTGGTCTCCGAGCCGTCCATCGAGGAACTCAAGCTACGCTTCAAGGAAATGTCCGCCCACCACTTTTTTGAGCACATGCGCTTTTCCGAGGAATTTGACGAGATCAAGAGCTGGATTCCCTACACCATGGACGGCCGTCCCCATCACGAGAAAATGGCAGCGACCGTTGTGGAAACGGGAACCGATGTGAATTTTGGTTCCCTGACTGAACAGATGGCGGAATATGCGACGAAGCAGTTGGGCGTAAAAGTCGAGTATGGCGTCCATGTAAAGCGGGTGCACCGAAACCCAGCGGGGAGCTGGTTGGTAGAAACGCAAACCCGGGGCGCTGCCGTTCAGCATCGGGCCGACATACTGTTTGTTGGCGCGGGCGGGGGTGCCTTCCCCATTCTCAAGAAAAGTCATTTACCGTTTGCCCGGAGGTTCACCGGTTTTCCGGTGGGCGGGCGTTTTCTGCAGGCGGAAATTACCGAAGAGCAGGCCCGTCAATACCGCGCAAAAACCTACGGCAAGGCGGAAGTTGGTGCACCTCCAATGTCTGTACCGCATCTGGACCTGCGGGTGGCTGATGGCAGGCATTATTTGCTGTTCGGCCCATTTGCCTCATTCAAGCCCGTTCTGGAAAAAGGGCGCGGATTCATTGATTATCTGAAGGCCATGCGCCTGCACGATATCCCCGGGTTGCTGAGCGTCGCGATAGAGCATTTCGCTCTCGTGAAATACCTGGTTTCTGAGACCTTCAAAGGCGAGAAAAGCATGCTGGAGTCGCTGGAGAAATTCGCTCCGGGCCTGAGCTCCAGGTTTGACTGGAAGCCTATTGAGGCTGGCCAGCGGGTACAGATCATCAAGGATGGGGATCTGCAGATGGGTACAGAGATTATCGTGTCGAAGGATAAAACCTACGGCACAATACTTGGGGCGTCGCCTGGCGCCTCGGTGTCACCTGAGGTGATGCTGCGTGCCCTGGAGCAATTGTTCCCGGCGGTATTTGCTGGAGAGTCCGCCAGATCCAAGCTGAAAGAGATGTTCCCTGAGGACAATCTGGATACACTGATCAGCAATCCGGAGCGGTATCGCGAGATTCGGGACGCCGTAAACTCAGCCTTGGGCATCCAGTCAGAGATACCAGCTTAGCCAAACGTTCTCAGGGACGAACACAAATAGTGAAAGCACTTGAACTCAAGGTTCCACCCGTTGTTCTAGTTATCCTTTTCGGGGCGGCCATGTGGGCTATTTCGAGGCTGTTGCCGTCTGGCTATTTTACCGTTCCGGGCAGGCTGATTCTGTGCACCCTCATGGTCCTGGCTGGCGCAGGTATTGCCCTGGCCGGCGTTCTGGCATTTCGTGCAGCAGGCACCACCGTGGATCCTCGTACGCCCCATCAGTCTGCCAGCCTGGTGGTTGACGGGATTTACCGTTACACCCGCAATCCCATGTACCTCGGATTTCTGCTGATGCTTATTGCGTGGAGCCTGTACTTGGGCAGTGTATTTGCCGCTCTGTTACTGCCTCTGTTCATGCTGTACATGAATCGCTTCCAGATCAAACCCGAGGAACGACACATGCGGGCGTTATTCGGTGACGACTACACCCAGTACGCCTCACGGGTTGGGCGCTGGTTCTAGCCGGATAAGGGAATAAAGTCTTCTTCATCACCGGGTACGGTGGGAAAACGTCGGTTCTGCCAGTCATCCTTGGCCTGTTCGATACACTCCTTACGGCTGGACACAAAATTCCATTCAATAAACCGTCGACCCAGTGGTTCGCCGCCAACAAGGGCGATCCGGGTATCTTCAATCGCCTCAACCGTAACGCCCTCGTGAGCCGCCAAAACGGCCATGGAATATTCAGGCACCTCCGTTCCGCCTGCCCGCAGCTTTCCTTTGGCAACGTACAACCCTCGTTCCTCGGCATCAGGCAGAGTAAGCTTTTGCCCCGGTTTCAGCCATGCCTCAATGTATAGGGTATCGGCAAAGGTCTTGACCGGCGACGCGGCAGCGAAAGCGGTTCCCACGGTGCAGGATTTCACCTTCAAACAGGTAGGTAACGGTCGCAATGCCAATATGGGGGTGAGGGCGCACGTTAATGCCATCCCCGGCCGCAAAATGGGCCGGCCCCATATGATCAAAAAAGATCCATGGCCCGATCATTCTCCGGCCAATTACCGGCAGAACCCGCCTTACCGAAAAGCCCCCGAGGTCACGGTTTCTGGGCTGAAGGAGCTGAACTATGGCGCCACATTCTTCGGTGATGGGGAAATCCATTTCAGTGTCGGGCGCGAGATTGCTCATGGTCAGCTCCGGACTTGAGTTCAATTAAGTGGTGCTCTTGGAGCTTGGTGCCAGCATGGGAAAGTGTCAAATGGGAACGATGGCTATGCCAGAGTTTGGCTTGGCTCAATACTTGTGCCAACAGCTGGCATCGCTATAATTGGCGCCCGCTTTGGTGTGCCCAGGCTGCGAATTTACCGCTCGCCGGCGGCTACGCCAGAAACTGGCACCGGCAGAAGCTCGTGCCACTTGTTGGCATGACGCCTCCAGAGAGTCTATGTACCGCGATTTCAAGACCACCCTTGAGCTCATTACCACTGTGCTGGATAACGCTGATCTGACTTCAGATGAGATCCGAAGACGTTATGCCAACATGCCTGACCGGACATTTAAGCGACACATGGCGATTGCCCGCAAACACGGCGCACAGATGGAATGTGTCTCTGATCCTGCCGGCCGCTATACCTGGATTTGTCGCAACAGAAATCAGATAGAGAGCCGAGTCCGAACCTGGCTGATCTTTGAGCGCGAACGAACACTGGTGGGCGATTCCCAGCTCGACCTTTTGCACCAGTCGCTGTAGTGGCTTTCATTCGCCCGAATGTGGCGCGTGTCGAAATCGCCACCATTGCCTCGATTTTGCTAAGCTTTCAGAGAGCAGGGAGAAGATGCAATGGCCTTCCATAACCCGGATCCAAAAATCCGTGAAATCGAACGTGACAATGCCCGACTACGTGCCGAATTTTTCGCCGAACTGTTTGGCGGTGCGTGGCGTGTGTTTCGCCGGGTTTTGTTGCGCTGTCGGGTCCGCCAGCCGCGCGTTTGTTGCCTGAAAACTGAGTGCGCACCCCACGAAAATTCTGATCAGCGAAGTGCAAGCTGCTCACAGGTACCGCGCTGAGGTTTGCCCGTATACCTGACGAACAACGACGAGATGAGCATTTCATGGCTGCGGCAACTGAAAGTGAGCTTTGGAGTAACCGATATAAGGAGATCGCTCGGGAGGCTTATGTGTTGCTTCGAAACCAAAAACGCACCGTCTCTGGTTCCAAGACGCAAATGAAGCAGCTATAGCTCAGCCGTGGCTTTCGGGCTGAACCTGGCCGCGGATAACAATCTGACCGCTGTATGGGGCCGGTTTTGCTGCATGGTACTCAGCGTCGCGATCCTGAATTTCACCGCGAATCACGATCTGTCCGCTATAGGGGGCGGGCTGAGCCTGCTCCGAGCGGGCCTCATCGGATTTGCGGTCTGCCAGGGTTGCGTTGGCGAGGCTGCCGGGAGAAGCTCGCCGCGCTCCCCGAAGGTGAAGGTGACCTCCAGTGGTTTGGCCGGGCAGCAGAGTGGGTCTTCAGCCGCATAGCTAAACCCGGACAGGACGAGGCCTTTTCCGGTTTCGCGAACGCCAGTGAACAGGCGGTCACCCTTGCCCCCAACGTGACGAACAGAGAGTAAGCGATAGGTCTTGACCGGCGACACGCCAGCAATGCTGTCGTTGATGGCGTACAAGGCAAGGTACTGATTGTTGGTTGCTCCGCCTCCCCAGCCCCCCAGAGTCATGAGCACGGCAACACCGTTGCTGTACCCGGGGCCATTCAGCGATGAGAGGGAGAGGTAAGAGGCACTTTCGGGATAGAAAACCGCCCGCCCATCACTGAGTATGCTTCCCAGCATGCCGGCCTCCTCGGCAAGCTCGTCTGGCAGGGAGGCAGGGTCTGCCAGAGCAAAGCCGCTCCAGAGCAGAAATAGCAGCATTAGAAGGGGATTCATGAACGGACGGACTCCTGCCAATAGTGATACAGATCGCGGATGTTACCAGAGCAGAGTAGTGGCATCGCAGCCTGAATGTCGTCCAGCGGCCAGTCCCACCAGGCCATCTCCAGAAGCCGCGCAATGTCTTCGTCGCAGAAGCGCTGTTTAATAGTTTTCGCTGGGTTGCCGCCCACGATCGTGTAGGGTTCGACATCCCGGGTGATCAGCGCACGGCTTCCAATAACGGCGCCATGACCGATGGTGATGCCGGGCATAATCATTGCCTCTGAGCCGATCCATACATCACTGCCAATCACCGTGTCGCCAGCCCGCTGAAATCCATCCAAGGCACTGGTGAAGGCGGCTTCATCTATCATATAAAAGAACGGAAACGCGGAAACCCAGTCGTGCCGGTGGCCCTGATTGCCTGCCATGATGAATGATGCACCGGAGCCGATGGAACAGAAACTGCCGATAACGAGCCGATCAACGTCATCACGATCAGGCATGAGATACCGGGCGCAATCGTCGAATGAATGGCCATGGTAATAACCGGAATAGTAACTGTATCGCCCGACCCTGATGTTTGGGTTAGTCACCTGGTTTGCGAGAAACTCGCCTTTGAAGGGGCCCTCAAAATGGTTGGTCATGGGGTCTGGAAAGCTCCTGATTCCTTGTGGGTTTCCTGGCTGTGAGGGCTAGCCCATTCTGGTAAGTTTAGCGGGCCCGGGGCAAACAAAGTAGGGGCTGCACTACTCACAGGTTCTATTTCGGAGCCGGAACCCCAGGGTATGCTGGACGATCACACAAGGTGCTAAATTCGTGGTCCGACTTGGCGTTCGGATGAATATCGCTGGAACCGCATGATTGGGAACGCGTAACAGGCATGAGTAGCAGGGGGCGCTATAAACAAAAGCGAACGTTCTAGATCCTCCACTGCGAACCGGTTTTTAATTCAGTCCTGAAGAACAATGAGCCGCTTCAATGGTTCGGCAATGCAAAGCCATTAGTTAACGAAATAGCGGCCCCATTTGTTCATGAAACCTGTTTATACGCAGTATTTGAGCATGAAGCCATGGACCGTTCCCTGTAGTTTGGCTGTAGGAAGCTCAACCAAGCCTTCCGAGAACCGGAAAC
>NZ_DIHV01000122.1:124470-128472 GCF_002420325.1 Marinobacter sp. UBA5687 | reverse complement strand
GCTTCGTAGTCCTGCTGCTTCCACTGAGAGAAGCGCAGCATGATCGGGTAATCCGGGCCCACACGGTGGCGCACTTCCTCGACGATTTCCACCACAAAGCGCAGGCGGTTTTCCAGGCTGCCGCCGTACTCATCGTCGCGCTGGTTGGTGCCTTCCCACAGGAATTGATCCAGCAGATAGCCGTGGGCGCCGTGGATTTCCACACCGTCGAAGCCCAGAGCCTTGGCATCCTGGGCGGCATCACCGAAAGCTTTGATCACGTCCTGGATGTCTTCCCTGGTCATGGCCTTGCCGTTGGGCTTGCCAGGCGCAAACAGGCCTGAAGGGCTGTAACCGGGAACAGAGGGATCCGGCTCGATACCTTCCTTGCGTACCGCGCCCACGTGCCACAGTTGCGGGAAAATGGCGCCGCCGGCTTCGTGCACGGCATCCACCACTTTCTTCCAGCCCGCCAGGGCTTCGTCGCCATAGAAGGCCGGTACGTTCGGGTAACCGTTGGCAGCCGCGTGGTTCACGACAGTGCCTTCGGTAATGATCAGGCCAACACCGGCCTCGGCGCGGCGGCGATAGTAGTCCACCACATCCTGACCGGGTACACCCTTAGGCGAGAAATTGCGGGTCATCGGCGCCATGGCTACGCGGTTGCGCAGCTTGAGGTTATGAAGTTCAAACGGCTCGAACAAAGGACCAAGATTCATACTCATGTGATGTGCAACCTCATCAATTTGGTTTCGTAAAGCAACCCTATTAAATCCGGTTTCAAAATGCAACCCTATTCGGTACACTCCCCTACATGGCCAGAAAACGTTTTGATGACTCCAACTGCTCCGTCGCCCGTGCCCTGAATGAAGTGGGGGACTGGTGGTCGCTGCTGATTGTGCTGCACGCCATGTACGGCACCCGCCGGTTTGTGGATTTTCAGCAGCAACTGGGGATTGCCAAGAACATTCTGTGCGACCGACTGGCCAAACTGGTCGACAACGAGGTCTTGCGCAAAGTGGATGTTGGCGAGCACGGCTCACGCTTTGAGTACCGGCTCACGGAGAAAGGCCGCGACCTGTTTCCGGTGGTGGTGGCTCTGCGCCAGTGGGGCGACAAGTGGAACCCGTCTCCGGACGGCCAGCCCCTGGACCTCCGGGACCGCGATAGCGGCCAGCCAATACAGCCGGTCACCGTGCAGAATACCCAGGGTCAGCCCCTGTCCATTCGGGACGTGTTTGTGCCCAGCGATGAAGACAAGCCCCTCGACGAAGCCCAGGCCTGACCATCCGCAATAGCCGCATTTCCACGTTTTCTTGAGTTGAATCAAGACTTATTGGCCAGTCGCGCTGCCTTCCGCCATTTCTTGCGCTAAATCAAGATTGCCTGTCCGGATGTCATTACATTTAAGCCATCGATCTTTCATGGATAAGGAGATGGCTATGTCTCGTGGTTTTAAACTCAGTGTTCTGGCTGCGGCCGTAATGGCAGTGGCTCCTGCAGCTCAGGCTTTTGAAGCGGGTGATTTTGTTCTGCGTGCGGGTGCGGTTCATGTCGCGCCGGATGACTCCAGTGATTCCATCACCGTAGGCGGCGCACCGCTGCTGGGAGCTGGCGTGGATTCCAAGGTCAGCGTTGACACCAACACCCAGCTGGGCCTGCGTGCAACATACATGGTGACCAATCACCTGGGCCTGGGCGTACTGGGTGCAACCCCGTTCAAACACAACATTAACGGTGGCGGCGACCTGCCCGGCGACCTCAAGCTTGGTGAGACCAAGCATCTGCCACCTACCCTCACGCTGCAGTATTTCCCGATGGCGAGCTCTTCCGCTTTCCAGCCGTACGCAGGCGTGGGTGTGAACTACACCGTGTTCTTCGAAGAGAAAACCAGCAGCAATCTGGACGCTGCATTGAACGTGGCATCCAGCGAGCTGGAACTGGACGACAGCGTTGGCGTCGCCGTTGAAGTAGGCATGGATTACATGCTGAGCGAGAACTTCGGTCTGAACGCCGCGATCTGGTGGGCCGACATCAACACCGACGCCAGAGTCGATGTGTTTGATGCCAACGGAACCAAACTGGCAGAAACCGACGAATTCGAAGTCGAAATCGACCCCATGGTCTACATGGTAGGTTTCACCTACAAGTTCTGATCCGCACTCCCGGTAGCTCCCACGGTCTGTCGGCTACCGGATGGTGCGTTCTCCTGCGCGGGGCTTCGGCCCCGCCTTTTTTATGTCAGGAGAAACGGTTTTCAGGCGCTCTGGCGTTGAGCCGGGCGACCACTTCTACCCTGCCCCTGGCCACGGCCTTGTCCTTCGCCCTGACCACCACGGCCACGACCGCCGCTACGACCAGCCGGCTTCGGGCCAAAGCTCTTACCATTGCCACCCTGAGGGCGACGATTCCGCGCCTTGCTCGGGTCTGCTTTGGCCTTGGGCTTCAGCGGCAGGTTGTTTTTCGGCTCGAAGCCTTCCACTTCCTTGCGCGGAAGCTGCTTCTTGATCAGCTTCTCGATACCCGCCAGCAGCTTGCCTTCGTCAGCACTGACCAGTGACAGGGCATGGCCACTTTCACCGGCACGGCCGGTACGACCAATGCGGTGCACGTAATCTTCCGGCACGTTCGGCAGTTCAAAGTTCACCACTTGCGGCAGCTGTTTGATATCCAGGCCACGGGCAGCAATGTCGGTGGCGACCAGTACGCGCACTTCACCGGCTTTGAAATCCGCCAGGGCACGGGTACGGGCACCCTGGGACTTATTGCCGTGAATGGCGGCAGCCGTGATACCGTCTTTCTCCAGCTTCTGGGTCAGGCGGTTGGCGCCGTGCTTGGTACGGGTGAAAACCAGTACCTGATCCCAGTCGTTGTCACGCACCAGCTTGCTCAGCAAGGCTGTCTTCTGGCTCTGGTCAACCGGGTAAACGGACTGCTTCACTTTCTCGGCGGTGGTGTTACGGGCCGCCACTTCCACCTGCACCGGGTTATCCAGCAGGCCCTGGGCCAGGGTACGGATTTCGTTGGAGAAGGTGGCGGAGAACAGCAGGTTCTGGCGCTTGGCCGGCAGCAACGCCAGGATCTTGCGAATATCGCGGATAAAGCCCATGTCGAGCATGCGGTCGGCTTCGTCCAGCACCAGGATTTCCACTTCGTTGAAGCGCACCGCGTTCTGCTGGTACAGGTCCATCAAACGGCCCGGTGTGGCCACCAGTACGTCCAGGCCCTTGCGCAGCTTCATCATCTGCGGGTTGATCTTTACACCACCAAAAACCACAGCGGCCTTGGTGGGTACGTATTTGCTGTAAAGGTTCACGCTATCGTGTACCTGGGCGGCCAGCTCACGGGTGGGTGTGAGAATCAGGGCGCGGGGGCCTTTGCCAGTGCGGGGATTTTCCGCCAGGCGCTGCAACAAAGGCAGGGTAAAACCAGCGGTTTTACCGGTGCCGGTCTGGGCCGCGGCCATTACATCTTTGCCAGACAGCACCGCAGGAATCGCCTGCTGCTGGATGGGAGACGGGGTTTCATAACCCTGATCGGCGGTGGCACGGACCAGCTGCTCGGACAAACCGAGAGAAGAAAAACTCATATACGATGTACTCTTGATTGATTCTGCCTCCACGAACACCGTCGTCGGCGAATGCGGGCAGATGCCATGAAAGTCATGGAATAAAAGACGACTACGGTCACTCGCCGGGTTCGGGGTGACGTCCTCTGACAGGTCGTATGAAATGGTTCGCAAGGCGGCTTTAAGCCGGAAACTGCGGAATCCCTAGAGGCAGGATGCAGGCACGGTAACAGAGCACCCGGCAAATAGCTATAGGTGGTTTTATTGGCCGGCCTTCATTTTCAGGGTGATAAATGGAACTCTGACAGGGCCCGGCGGTCATTAGCCGCCGTATGCTACTAAAAACTCACCGATTTCCGGAGATTCCATGCTCAGCGTAGGCATCGGCCCCCTCAGCCTGTCCATCGGACACCTGCTTCTCGTTCTGGCCTTCGTGGTTGCCCTGGTGGTTGGCG
>NZ_DIHV01000122.1:122455-124093 GCF_002420325.1 Marinobacter sp. UBA5687 | reverse complement strand
GTGGCCATGGTCAGTGCCCGCATCGGTTTTGTGGTGCGCTACTTCAGCGAGTACCAGGGCGACTGGCTGGGCATGATCGACATCCGCGACGGCGGGTTCGACCTGGTGACCGGCCTGTTTGCTGCGTTTGCCTTCACCGGTTACCTGATGTGGAAACGGGCGGCCATACGCCGGGCGCTGGGCTCGGCGGTCGCGGCTGGCCTCATCATCTGGGGCGGTATGTCTGGCATTATTGCGCTGATCAACCAGCAAACCCGGGGCCTGCCGGAAGTGGCGCTGACCGATCTGAACGAACGCCCGGTAGACCTGGCCAGCCTGGCCGGTGACAAGCCCACGGTGGTCAATCTCTGGGCCACCTGGTGCCCGCCATGTATCCGCGAGATGCCTGTGCTGGAAGAAGCCCAGCAACGCTACCCGAACGTGAACTTTGTGTTCGCCAATCAGGGCGAACATCCGGCAACCATCCGCAAGTTCCTGATGGCACAGAATCTGAACCTGAGCCACGTACTGAGCGACAGACAGAACCGGTTTGGCCGGGTAGTCGGCAGCCACGGCTTGCCCACCACCCTGTTCTACAACGCCGAGGGCCAACTCGTGGATACCCATATGGGCGAACTGTCCCGCGCCAGCCTGGCCCGAAGCATCGAGCGCTTCAACCCGGCTTACCTCAGGCCAGCCACAGAGTCAGACTGAAGCCCAGAAGACTGGCGGCGCAAAGACCCGACAGCGACAATGCCAGGCTCCAGCGAAACGAGGCATCCCTTGTCCGGTATCCGGTCAGCCGTTCCATAATTAACGCATTGGCCGCAAAGGGCGTGCCGAAGGCGGTAATACCCCAGCCAGTAACCATGGCGATGGCCAGGCCGAGCTGAGCTGCGCCCGGCCACAGCGAACCCAGAATACCGCCAATGAGGGTAGCAATAATAATCGGGTTCATACCCGCCAGTCCGGCAGCAAAAAACACCCAGGGTACACCGGCCGCCAGCAGCGCCCAGAGCCACACCGGTAATTCCGGCTGACCGCTGATCTGGCCCAGTACCACACCACTGAGCACCGCCCCGATAAACGCCGAGCCACCAACAATGGCCAGCTCATTGCTGACATTGGCCATGCTGGCCAGGGGCGGATTTTCCCGCTTTAACCAACCCAGAATCCGGTACAAGAGCACCGCTGCCAGACAGCTCAAGGCCACCGCATGGGCATAACTCAACCCGAACCGGTGGCTGAGCCAGAGTACACCCACGCAGATTGCCAGAATCAGCCCACCAAAACGCAACCAGCTACCCGCGCCAGCACGGTTAACGCTCCGCTCTGTGCTTTGCAACGGTTCCGGTTCTCGCCAGTGCAGCCCCGCCAGCACCATCACCACGGAAAAAGGTACCGCCAGCAACAACAGCGAAAGCAGACTCACCTGCGGCAACAGCGTCAGGGTCAGCACCACTGAAATGGACAGGGGCGAAAACATGGGGGCGACGCCAAACCCTCGCAAAACAGCCCGGGTGGCATTGCGGGTAGACTCGGAATCGCCGTTGCGACGGATGCGCTCGCCCACCAGGCTGCCCACCACCGCCACCGAACCAAAGTTCAGGGGAACAGACACCAGCGAAGTGCCAAACGCGAGGCTGAGGTATCGGGCCA
>NZ_DIHV01000122.1:21535-122083 GCF_002420325.1 Marinobacter sp. UBA5687 | reverse complement strand
CACATTCGACAGCAGCATCACCGCCAGCATCAGGCCGGCCAGCCGGGTCATGTTGCCGGAGGCGGTCTCAATCAGCTCCGGGTCATAGCCCAGGGCGAAAACGAACATGGCCAGGGCCACCACAAACACCACCCGGGGCACATTGCGCATGTCCTGCCAGCCCAGCAAGACGGTCGCACCCGCGGCGGCAGCACCCAGATAGGTCATACCCGGCAGGCTCGCCAGAATGGCAGAGAGTAAGGCAACGTAGGCTAACGCAGAGCGAAGTGGCAGCAAGACCGTTTCCCGGACAGATCAAAGGAACCCGAATAGACCACCTATGTTAAGGAAGCTACTTTTACCGCGCCATCAGCAATTATGAGGATGGCCATCAAACCAGCCCATGCTCCCTGGCACTGGCCTCCAGGCGGGCCTGCTCCTGTTTCAATAACGCGCTGACGGCCTTCAGTTCGCGAATCCGGGCATCCACCAGAGCCCTCTTGCGGGCCATCACCGCCGCACCCTGCAGGCAATCAATCCGGTCCGAGCGAACCGCATCCAGCAACTCACGGATTTCGTTCAGCGAAAAACCCAGGCTCTTGAGTTGCCGCACCATCGCCACACGCGCGACGGCCTGCTCCGGGTAGTCCCGATAGTTGTTTCCGCTGCGGCCCACCTCCCGGATCAGCCCCTGTTTTTCGTAGTAGCGCAGGGTATCCCGGGTCACCCCGGTGCGCCTTTCCAGTTCCGATATCCTCATGCCAAGCACCCTCCCTGTTGACCTTCGAGCATACTCCATACTTTAGGCTGCGTTCGACTCAATGAACAAGGAACGCACCATGACCATCCTGATCACCGGCGCCACCGGTTTTATTGGTAAATATCTTTGCCTCACCCTGTTGCAGCAGGGGCATGACGTGCAGGCACTGACCCGCTCCAAGTCCAGCCTGACACAGCTCACCGGCTTTCTCGAACAGCAGGGCGTCGCCATGGAGCGGTTTTCCGCCCTGGAAGGCGATCTGGAAAAGCCGGACCTGGGCCTGGTCACCTTACCGGACCGCATCGAATGCATCGTGCATCTGGCCGCCCGGTTCGCCTGGAACCTGTCCGAGCATGAGGCCCGTCACACCAACGTTACCGGCAGTCTTCGGGTGGCGGAACTGGCCCGCCACCTGGACTGCCGGCTGGTGTTTATCACAGGGTTCATGCTCGCCAACGAGGCACACCTGTCACGCCAGGGCATTCAATTGAGTCACCCGGAGCAGACCGACTGGAGCCAGGTGTACCGGCAAGCCGGTGGCTATGAGGCCAGCAAACTGGAATCCGCATTCCGCTTGCGGGAATTCGTGGCAAAGCACGGGCTGGATGCGGTCGAAGTACAGCCGGCGACGGTGGCGGGCCACCGTTCAACGGGGGACCTGGACCCGGCCCAACCGCTGTACAGCTTGCTCGACAACCTTTACCACGGGCGACTGGCCATGATTCCGGGGTCGCCAGAGCACTGGTTGCCATTGATTCCGGTGGATAGCCTGGCGCAACTAATTGCAGCGGCCTGCACGGCCAATCGGGTGCCCGATACGCTGTTGGCGCTGGACCAGAACACGCCCAACCTGGCGGGACTGTTACAGGCCGCTGCGCAACTCCTGGGCAAGCCTGGTCCCCGCAGGCATCTTCCTATCGGCGTGATGAAAGCTCTGCTGGCCATACCTGGCTTGCCCGGGCTGCTGAAGGTGGCCCCGGAGTCCCTGGCGTTTATTCAGACCTGCCGTTTCGACACATCCCGTACAGAGCAGTTTCTGGCGCAGCAGAACGTGCATTTACCGCCGTTCGCTCAGTACCTGGAGGCAAGCTGCCGACACTACTGCCAACGTCTCGGTGTCGGCGGAGGAGCGGTAACAATCGGGGCCTGACTCAGGCCCCGAACAGAGCCGAACGCAGCGGGCGAAGGAAACCGGATGAACGGCCTTCGCTCGCGCGACTGGGTTGGCCATCAAACTCAAGATAGCCGTCTTCGATGGGATCGAAGCGCAGGATCTTCACATCCTGCAGATAGTTCTGGGAGGCTTTCCACGGGCCGTGGGTGCCCTGACGCGGCAACCGGTCTTCTGCCCGCTTGATGTAACCCGCGTCGAGGGAACCGAGAATGGTATCGTCTCCTTTACTGTTCTCGGTATCTCGTGCCACGGCCACCTGATGGCCGTTACGATCCATGTGGTTGATCAGCCGGCACAGGTACTCACTGGCAATATCGGCTTTCAGGGTCCAGGAAATGTTGGTGTAGCCAAAGATCATGCCCGCGTTGGGTACGCCTTCCACCATCACATTCTTGTAGATCACCTTGTCCTTGAGCGCCACCTCCTGGCCATCCACCCGGGGCGTGATGCCGCCCAGCATCTGGATGTCCAGGCCGGTAGCCGGAATGATGATGTCGGCTTCCATCTCCTCACCGGACTTCAGGCGAATGCCGGTTTTGGTGAAGCGTTCGATATGATCGGTCTTGATGGAGGCGGTGCCGGCTTTAATGGCCTCAAACAGGTCGCCATCTTTCACTACACACAGACGCTGGTCCCAGGGGTTGTAGTCCGGGCTGAAGTGGCGCATGTCGGCCTTGCCCTTGAGTTGGCGCTTGATGATTCCCAGGAACAACCGGCGCATGGCCTTCGGGCTCTTGCGCGAGCGCTCATACAGCAAACGGGAGATGGAGATATTACGGGCACGGGTCAGCCGGTAGGCGGCCTTTTCCGGCAGGACTTTCTGCAAGGCCAGGGTGACTTTATCGGTAGATGGCAGCGGCATGAGATAAGTGGGCGAACGCTGCAACATGGTAACGTGTGCGGCCTTCTCCGCCATGGTGGGCACCAGAGTAATGGCCGTGGCACCGCTGCCGATCACCACCACCTTCTTGCCCGTGTAATACAGGTTTTCCGGCCAGTGCTGGGGCTGGACAATCTGCCCCTTGAAGTCGGCCTCGCCCGGAAAATCCGGTTTGTAGCCCTGATCATAATTGTAGTAGCCGGTACAGCCCACCAAAAAGCTGGCGGTGAAGGTTTCCCGATCACCGGTCTGCTCGTTCTCGGCCGTCAGGGTCCAGCATTTGTCGGCACTGGACCAGTCCGCAGTTTTCACGGCCACGCCATAACGAATGTGGCGCTCGACATCGTTCTCTTTCGCGGTTTCCGCCACGTAGTTCTTGATCGAAGCGCCGTCCGCCAGCACCTTGCCCCCGGTCCAGGGCCGGAAGTTATAACCAAAGGTGAACATATCGGAATCCGAGCGAATACCCGGGTAACGGAACAGGTCCCAGGTGCCGCCGAGGGACTGGCGGCGCTCCAGAATGGCGAAACGCTTGCCAGGGCATTCCCGTTTCAGGTGGCAGGCCATGCCGATGCCGGATACTCCGGCGCCAATGATCAATACATCATAATGCTGTTTAGCCATATCCTGCCCTCTCGGAATCCGATCCGTTTCTTGTAATCACGTGTAGAGAATCACGATAGCGCAGGCCGACAGCTCCGGGAATTGGCCAATCTGCGCTCAGGATATGGCTGTTTGAGTCAGTCGTGGTGACCGATTGGCCCCTCTTTGAACAGGAATTCCCGAAGGTACTTGTCCATGGTCGGATCCTTCCGCCGAATCCACTCAAGCACCATGGCCGCGTGTTCTTTCTCCTCGTCGCGATTATGTTCAAGAATCGCTTTGAGTTCCGGATCCTTGCAGGCATCCACCCGCTGGTTGTACCAGTCAACGGCTTCAAACTCTTCCATCAGCGAACTGACGGCCCGGTGCATATCACGGGTGTCGTCTGTCAGTTCACCCACCGGCTCATGATAACTGTCGTTTGCCATGCATCACTCCTGATTGGCGGTTACTAGGTGCCCGTTGGCACCCTTAGACCATAGCCAAAGCCAGCGACGACGACAAACTTACCCGCGCTCTTCTCCCGACCGTGGCGCCTGCAGATCAAGCCCGGGATATTGTTTCTGCAACCGGTACAGCCGGATGATGGTAATGATGTTGGTAACCAGCACCATGCCCTCAGCCAGAGTACCGCCGACGGATCCGATCACCAGGTTATTGAGCATCCAGGCCAGCGCCGCCAGCCCCAGAACAATACGAAGGGGAATACCCCGGAGCATGAACATGCCCACGGTGCCGAGAACGGCGGCGGTGAGGGGAAACACATCGGTAGCAGACGTCCAGGTTGCCCAGGCCACCAGCAGATTGACCACCAGCATGACCGCCATGATCAACCCGTTGCCCTGGTACCGGCGCGCCAGGGCGATGCGCAGGATCACCAGTACCGTCAGGGCCGCCGCCGTCCAGCTCTGAAAGAACGCGAACATCAGGGCGAAGGCCACATTGGCCGAAATCAGCAGTACCAGGAGGCGGTCGTCGTTCTTGTTGGCAAAACCGGCAATACAGAACCCCAGGGCCACCAACCCACACAGCTGCCCCAGCCCCTGGCTGAGCGTAAGCCCGGCAACCAGTTCTGTCATAGCGGTAATCCCCTCTCCCGATGCTGCACCCCAGCCTGCCACACTTACCGGGTTTGAGCCATGCACAAACCTGTGCCAGAGTGCTTCCACGTTGATATCAAGGACCCGCGCCCTATGAAAACCGTCTTCTCCCCGTTGCACAGCCGGCGCCATGTACGCACCGAACTGGATGGCGGCCTGCTGATCGAACCCCATGAAAAACCCTCAAGAGCCGAGACCATCCTGGCCAGGGTGAAAGACCAGGCCCTGGGCGAGATTCTGGAGCCGGAAGAATTCGGGCTGGCGCCGATCCAGCGCGTGCACACACCGGATTACGTGGCGTTTCTGGAGACCTGCTGGCAGGACTGGCTGGCTGCGGGCAAGCCCGGCGAAGCCATTCCCGCGGTGTGGGCAGGCCGGGGCATGCGCCACCGGATTCCCAAGGACATTGATGGCCGCCTGGGCTATTACAGCTTTGCCGCCGAAACCTCGATCTCGGAGGGCACCTGGGAAGCCGCCCGCGCTTCCGCCAACGTGGCCCTGACCGCCCAGAAACTGGTGGCCGATGGTGAGCGCGCTGCCTTTGCCCTGTGCCGACCACCCGGGCACCACGCCCACGCCGACCTGTTCGGCGGCTACTGCTTCTTCAACAACGCAGCTATCGTGGCGCAGGCGTTCCGGGACCAGGGCTACGGCAAGGTTGCTATCCTGGATGTGGATTTCCATCACGGCAATGGCACCCAGGCCATTTTCTATGACCGGGCCGATGTCCTCACTATCAGCCTGCACGGCGACCCGGATCTGGTGTTCCCGCACTTCCTAGGGTTTGAAGACGAGCTGGGGGAAGGCACCGGCGAAGGCTACAACCTGAACATCGTCTATCCGCCGGGAACGCCCTACAGCACCTGGAGCCAGGGCCTGGAAACCGCTTGCGAGCGCATTGAAGTGTTCAAGCCCGATGCCCTGGTGGTGGCGCTGGGCGTGGACACCTTCGAGCACGACCCCATCTCGTTCTTCAAGCTGGCCTCGGAAGACTACCTCAGCCTGGGGCAGCGCCTGGCGCAGCTGGGTTTGCCCACCGTGTTTACCATGGAAGGCGGCTACGATGTGGACGCCATTGGCGTAAATGCGGTCAATGTCATGCAGGGCTTTGAGGGAAAATCCTGAGTAATACTGGCGACCGGAGGGAGCCCCTTCCTCCGGCGCGCTATCTGCCACCCTGTTTCATCAACGCCGCCGAAAAGCCGTCCATTAATCGCTCGGCACTCACAGGCACCTCGCGGAGCTGCGAATTGAACACCCGACTGAAAGCCCGGAAATCGACAGCTTTCCAGTTTTCCGGCGCAAGCATGTGGGCGATGTCGTCCACGTTGTCGGCAGTCGCAGCCTTAAACTGGTAGTGCATCGAGGCCGATTGTCCGCTATCTGCAAAATCGTATCCCCGGTGATAGTCGTGCACCAGCAATAACGCCAGCCCTCCACCCATGAAATGCCGGCCAAGACTGACATACAGATCGCCCGCGCGAATCGCCGCAAGCGCTTCCGGCTCCCAGTCAATGCCACCCACTACCAAGTCATTGCCGGGACGTAAGCCCGCGCGCCTGGCAGCATCCATGGCGCCAAGCGCCATGCCGTCGCTGGCGCTCCAGATTGCAGCCGTATTCGGATACCGCCGCAACAGCACCGATGTTTTGTCTCTCGCCTCCAGCTCGCTCCAGTCGGCACGAACAGACTGCAACAGTTCCGAGCCTGCCCCATCCGTCGCCTCAAGCAGCCCGAGACTGCGATCACGAGCTGCAGAGGAATCCAGGGTGCCAGTCAGTGCAACAACAGGTACCGGCTCATCAGACCTGACCAGGTTGAGCACCCGTGCTCGCTGGTCGAGCATCCTGGCCAGTAGTTGACCACCGGAGACATTATCGACCCCCAGATGGCCAATCCAGTTCTCCATTTTTTCTCTGGGCGCAGAACCCACCTTCTCTCGCGCGGCCTCTGGCACCGCAGTGTTAAACGAGAACACCTTAACGCTTTGCCGGCGCGCATAATCCAGGATCTGCGCGGTTACCTGCTCCTTCCACATGATGATCAGGTAATCGGGTTTCTCCTCCCGACTGAGAACTTGCTGGACCAGCTTCAGATAACTGAGCCGATGCCGCCCCTCATCGAACAGGACGTCAAACTCAACCTCCAGGTCCGCAGCCACCTGCTCCATGAAACCTGCAACCATGTGCCAGAAACGGGATGTATCCGGTGACAGGAACACCACATTCGGGAGCGTGTCCGACGCACTCGGGTTTGGGAGCGTATCCGCATCCGCCACCCGACTAACGGTGCCCAGAAACAGGCTGATCATCAGTACAACACGTAAAACCATGCAGCTCCTTAGCCGTCGGCAAATCTTGCCGGTCAGTATAACGAACAATACGGTATCCGCATCGACCTCTCCCCAGCCGATCGAACCCGGTGCCTCTGGTCACCCGGATTGGTGGAAAATGTCATTGCCTGTAGCTTGCTAATCGGGAGATCATCAGCCAACCATGCGCAAACTCTGGATGCCCGGAATGGAAAACTACCTGAGAGCCACCCCCTTCTTCGACTACGACCATCCCGCCGTCGAGGCCTGGGTTCAGCAGCACCTGGCCGGCGTAGCGGACGACCCGGTGGCACAGATCAAGGCGCTGTATCTGGCGGTGCGCGACAGCATCCAGTACAACCCCTACGTGTTCAGAACCGAGCCACGCACGCTCTCGGCCAGTTACGCGCTGGAATCGGGCGAAACCTACTGCATTCCCAAAGCCGTGCTGCTGGGTGCCGCAGCCCGCTCCATCGGCATTCCCAGCCGGCTGGGCCTGGCGGATGTACGTAACCATCTGTCCAGCCCGAAGCTGATTGAGTGGCTGCGTTCCGACATTTTCCGCATGCACGGCTTTATCGAGCTGTATCTCAATGGTCGCTGGGTGAAAGCCACACCGGCCTTCAACCGACAGTTATGCGAGCTGATGAAGGTAGAGCCCCTGCCATTTGATGGGGTGAACGACTCGGTCTTCCAGGAATTCACGGAAGACGGCCAGGCGCATATGGAATACATCAATGATCACGGCGTGTTCGACGATGTGCCCTTCGATTTCATCGTTGACGGCGTTCGCCGGGCCTATGGCCACCTGTTTGAAGCGGATGGCCAGCCCCAAACCATGACGGGCAGCCTGGAACAGGACATCTCGGACCGTTCCTGAAGCCATAAAAAAACCGGCAGCCCACTTCCCGTGGGCGCCGGTTTCAGGGGTCAGCCTGAATTCAGGCTTGTGTGAACAACTTACTCAGCAGAATTACGGATCAGGAAATCGAAGGCGCTCAGGGCAGCCTTGGAACCTTCACCCATAGAGATCACGATCTGCTTGTAGGGCACGGTGGTGGCATCGCCTGCCGCGAACACACCCGGGATCGAGGTCTCGTTACGATCATTTACGATGATCTCGCCGTGCTGGCTCAGTTCGATGTCGCCTTTCAGCCACTCGGTGTTCGGCACCAGGCCGATCTGAACAAACACGCCTTCCAGTTCAACGTGATGCGACTCACCGGTGGTACGGTCGGTGTAGTTCAGGCCGCTGACCTTGCCATCGGTACCCACCACTTCCGTGGTCTGGCCAGACGTAATGATCTTCACGTTGTTCAGGCTACGCAGTTTCTTCTGCAGCACTTCATCGGCACGCATCTGCTCGCCAAACTCGATCAGCGTCACGTGGCCGACAATACCTGCCAGGTCGATGGCCGCTTCCACGCCGGAGTTACCACCGCCAATCACCGCTACGCGCTTGCCTTTGAACAGCGGGCCGTCGCAATGCGGGCAGTAGGCCACGCCCTTGTTGCGGTACTCTTCCTCACCCGGCACACCCATCTGACGCCAGCGGGCGCCGGTGGACAGAATCACCGTGCGAGCTTTCAGAGAGCCGCCGTTGGCCAGGCGTACCTCGTGCAGGCCTCCGGTCTGCTCGGCCGGAATCAGCTTCTCGGCACGCTGCATGTTCATGATGTCGACTTCGTATTCGTTGACGTGCTGCTCCATGGCCGCCACCAGTTTCGGGCCTTCGGTGTAAGGCACAGAAATCAGGTTTTCGATGCCCATGGTGTCGGCCACCTGGCCACCAAAACGCTCAGCCGCGATACCGGTCGCAATGCCCTTTCGTGCGGCATAGATAGCCGCAGCAGAGCCTGCCGGGCCACCACCGATCACCAGAACGTCAAACGCATCTTTCTGGTTGATCTTACGAGCTTCTTTTTCAGCCGAGTTGGTGTCCAGCCTGGCCGCAATCTCTTCCAGCGTCATCCGGCCCTGGCCCCAGGGCTGGCCATTCAGGTAAACACTGGGTACCGCCATCACTTCACGCTGCTCAACTTCGTCCTGGAACAGGGCACCGTCAATGGAGGTGTGCTTGATGTTCGGGTTCAGCACGCTCATCAGGTTCAGGGCCTGAACCACGTCCGGGCAGTTCTGGCAGGACAGCGAGAAGTAGGTTTCAAACTCGAACTCACCTTCCAGCTCCTGAACCTGCTGGATCACTTCCTGAGACGCCTTGGATGGATGGCCACCCACCTGCAGCAGGGCCAGCACCAGCGAAGTGAATTCGTGGCCCATGGGAATACCGGCAAAGCGAACGCCAATGTCGGTGCCTACACGATTGATGGCGAAGGACGGACGACGCACCTCAGTCGATTCCTCGGTCCGCAGGCTGATCTTCTCGGACATCGGCTCGATTTCTTCCAGCAGCTGCTTGAGCTCCTCGGACTTCTTGCTGTCGTCATAGGCTGCCACCAGCTCAATCGGCTGCTGCAGCTTTTCCATATAGGCCTTCAACTGTCCTTTGATATTGGCATCCAACATGTTTGGTATTCCCCTTTATGTCGTGAAACTAAGTTTCTGAATTCAATAATGAATCGTTATCTGAAGTTATGATTAAGATACGGCCAGACGGTTCGTTGCTCAAATTGATTGACCCAAACCTTCTGATAGGCCATACCTATAAAATTCAGTCGTAACGATTGATAGATACAAAAAAGGCCCGCAGTGCGGGCCTTTCTGTAAGTTTCACCGAATCGGGGAAACTTAGATCTTGCCAACCAGGTCCAGAGACGGAGCCAGAGTTTCTTCGCCTTCTTTCCACTTGGCCGGGCAAACTTCGCCAGGATGGTTGCGAACGTACTGGGCGGCTTTAACCTTGCGCAGCAGGTCGTCTGCGTCACGGCCGATGCCTTCGGCAGTGATTTCAACAGCCTGGATGATACCGTCCGGATCGATCAGGAAAGTGGCGCGGTCTGCCAGGCCCTGGCCTTCACGCATAACACCGAAGTTGTTGGTGATGGTGCCAGTCTGGTCGCCAACCATGTAGTAGTTGATCTTGCCGATGGTCTCGGAAGTGTCGTGCCATGCTTTGTGGGTGAAGTGAGTATCAGTAGATACAGAGAACACTTCTACGCCCAGCTTCTGCAGCTCTTCGTACTTGTCAGCCACATCGCCCAGCTCGGTCGGGCACACGAAGGTGAAGTCGGCCGGGTAGAAGAAGAAGATGGCCCACTTGCCTTTAACGTCGGCTTCAGAAATTTCTACGAACTCGCCCTGCTTGAATGCGGTGGCGTTGAACGGTTTGATTTCGCTGTTAACGATACCCATCTCAGAATAACTCCTGTCGGTTCATTTAACTGATGGTTTGGAAACGATGCACAAGATACGGGTTTGACCATCTGAGTGAAAATTGATTATTTCCAATCTCAGCATAGGCATAGCCTATATACAGCCATCAACTTCGGCTAAACATGGCGGCCAAAAGCCTTCCGGGCCTTCAGCCACCTGCCATTGATATGGGGCCTTAACCTGCAAGTTCAATCTTGCGGAAGTCCAGAATATTTTCTTTTGGTGACGTTTGGATGGCAGCCACCTCTGAACGTTTCCTGAGCAGTATATAACCAAAGCAACCAAAGTAGAGTGCAATGACCAGCGCACCCACCCACTGAATCCGCAGGAAATCCAGCTTGAACAACATGGTCAGCCCGACCATGGCCACCAGGTTGAAGAGCACATAATTCACCCGCCCCAGGCGTTGCGCCGTCAGGTTCAGGTTATCGGTGTAGAGCCGGATCAGGGAATCCAGGGAGTTGATGACCATCAACACGCCCACCGAGATCATGGCGATGTTGGTGAAGGCGGCAATCTTCAGCCCCTCCGCGTGATAGTAATAGAGCACGCTGAACCACACGCCAATGGCAACGGACGGCACGACCAGCATGGCAATCAGCAGCTGCCAGGTTTTGATACCACTCACGAAACGCGCGGTGAACTGACCAATCATGATGCTCCAGGCAAACCACCAGAACAGATAAAACTCGTGGTAGTCGTTGATGGGCAGGACAAAGTGATGGATGTTGGCAAAGTACTCACCGAGCATGCCGGCGGTGCCAAAGAAATCTGCCGGCGAGCCTTTACCCAGAACAAATGCCCGGAACCACATACCCGCAATCAGGGTAATGAAAAGCACACTGGAACCAACACTCAGAATGCGGATGTATTTGACCTTGGAGCTGGAATACACCGCCAGCGCAATGGACAGGAACACGATGAGGTAGAACGCCGGCACCACCGATTCACCATCGCCCAGTTGCGGCAGATACCAGGGCAGATTCACCAACAGCAGGTAAGCGGTGAACGCGCAGGTGCCGATAATCACCACGTTGTTGACCAGCTTCACCATCGGAATCTCGAAGAACTTCACCCGCGGCTCAATGATGGCAAAGTAAAAGCAGGTCAGGAAATAGAAGCCCCAGATCAGGAAGGCCCAGAACCCGAACTCAATGGCCAGCGGGTTGGCAAAGGCGTATTCCGGGTTTTCAGAGACATTGCCGTAACCACCGAACTCGGTGAGAGGGAACATGATCAGCCCCACATCCAGACCGGAGGTGAACAGGATGGCAATGAAGGTCAGCGTGCGAACCGGCGTAACGCCGATGCACTGCATGTCCCACCACCGATACAGAATCAGGGCGATGGCGGCGAAGGTAAAGATCAGGCCTGTGGATAACCAGAGTGTCATGCGATCTCCCTCCGGTTGTTCCTTGTCATTGTAGTGCACAGCATGGGTGTTCCTCCTCTACTTTGTAAGCGCTGCTTCTTTCGAATCGGACACAAACCCAGGACTTGCCTATCAGTCGCCCGAAAACGGCGGGATGCCGTCGCGCTGATAGGGAAATCCTGAGGGCTTGCTACCCGGGCACCTTGCGTACCCGGGCCGGGACTGCGGTCGCTAGGCCAGCGACCGTTTCGCTTGTCCCGGACGTTGGCGCGCCTGCCATTGGTCATCCATGAAGACCGGCGCGTCCGAAGGTTGCAGGGGCTCCCTGCCCCGGATAAGGTCGGCTGCCCGCTCGGCCACCATGATGGTGGGCGCGTTCAGGTTGCCATTGGGTATGGTCGGGAAGATGGACGAATCCACCACCCGCAGATTCTGGATACCGCGCACGCGGGTTTCCGGGTCTACCACCGCCAGCGCATCAGTGCCCATCTTGCAGGAACAGGACGGGTGATAAGCGCTCTCCACCGCCTGGCGCACGAAGGCATCGATCTGCTCATCGCTCTGCACATCCACACCGGGCTGGATTTCCGCACCACGGTACTCGTCCATGGCCGGCTGGCTGATGATCTCCCGGGTCAGGCGCACACAGTCGCGGAAGCCTTCGCGGTCGGCCTCGTGTTCCAGGTAGTTGAAACGAATGCGCGGGGCCTGTTTGGGGTCGGCAGACAGCACATGCACAAAACCCCGGCTCTTCGGCTTGTTGTGACCGATGTGGAGCTGGAAACCGTCGCCATCAAAGGCTTCGCGGCCGTCGTAGCGCATGGCCGCCGGCAGGAAATGGTATTGCAGGTCCGGCCATTCAACGCCGGCCTTGGAGCGGATAAAACCACAGGACTCAAAATGGTTGGTGGCCCCCAGGCCATCCTTGCGCAGAATCCAGCGCACCCCGATCTTGAGCTTGTTCCACCAGTCCAGTTTGCCATTCAGGGAGACCGGCTTCTGGCAGCGGAACTGGAAGTAGAACTCCAGGTGATCCTGAAGGTTCTCACCCACGCCCGGCAGCTCATGCTTCACCTCAATACCAGCCTGCTCCAGCACTTCGCGCTTGCCAATACCTGACAGCTGCAACAAATGTGGCGAGCCAATAGAACCGGCCGACAGAATCACTTCCTTGGCGGCTTTGGCCTCCTGCACCTGACCACCCTGCTCATAACGCACGCCGGTGGCGGTTGTCCCTTCCAGAAGTACCTTATGCACCAGGGCATGGGTGACCACCGTCAGATTCGGCCGCGCCATGGCCGGGCGCAGGTAGGCGTTGGCGGTGGACCAGCGGCGACCGTTCTTCACGGTCATGTGCATGGCGCCAAAACCTTCCTGGCGGGCACCGTTGTAATCATCGGTCTCCAGATAACCGGCATCGACGCCGGCCCGGATGAACGCCGTATACAGCGGGTTTCGCATGTTGTTGCCGTTGTTCACACCCAGGGGGCCGGCCCCCCCCCGGTAGGCATCGCCGCCGAAGGCCCAGGTTTCTGCCTTCTTGAAATAGGGCAGCACGTTGCGGTAGCTCCAGCCGTCGGCACCTTCAGACTGCCACTCGTCGAAATCCCGGGCATGGCCACGGACATACACCATGCCATTGATGGATGACGAACCACCCAGCACCTTGCCCCGGGGGCAATGCATACGGCGATTGTCCAGGTACAGCTCCGGCTCGGTCTCGAACTGCCAGGCGTACTTTTTGGTGTTCATGGGAATGGATAGCGCGGTGGGCATCTGGATGAAGATGCTCTTGTCACTGCCACCGGTTTCCAGCAGCAGCACCCGGTTTTCACTGTCCTCGGTCAGACGGTTAGCCAGCACGCAACCGGCTGAGCCCGCACCCACAATGATGTAGTCGTATTGGTTTTCTTTCATACGCGTTCTCCTCTGTGGCCTGCGGGGTTAAAACGGGGCGTCGATGTCTTCCATGCCCACATACACCGACTTGATCCGGGTGTAGTGCGCAATGGTTTCGCGCCCGTTCTCACGGCCGATACCGGAGAGTTTGTAGCCACCCACCGGCATTTCCGCCGGCGAAGCACCGTAGCTGTTGATCCAGCAGATGCCGGCCTGAATCTGGTGAATCACCCGGTGTGCCCGGCGGATATCATTGGTGAACACACCCGCGGCAAGTCCGGTATCGGTATTGTTGGCCCGGGCAATCACCTCGTCTTCATCGCGGAAGGTGAGCACAGACATCACCGGCCCGAAAATCTCTTCCTTCACGATGGTCATGTCGTCGGTGCAGTCGGTGAAAATGGTCGGTTCCACGAAATAGCCGCCCTGAGAATCCTCCGGCTCAAAGGCCCGTCCGCCGTGGCTGAGCGTGGCGCCTTCGGCCAGCCCTTTGCTGATGTAACCCAACACCAGTTCCTGATGCTTTTTGGAGATCAGCGCGCCGAAGTTGGTGTCCGGGTTCATCGGGTCACCGGCCTTGATGTTCTTGCGTGTGCGCTCCAGCAGGCGCTCGATAAAGCGCGGGTAGAGGTCCTCGTGCACAAACACCCGGGTACCGTTGGTGCAGATCTCGCCCTGGGTGTAGAAGTTACCCACCATGGCGGCGGAGATGGCGTTCTCCAGGTCCGCGTCGTCAAAAATGATCAGCGGCGACTTGCCACCCAGTTCCATGGTCACGTCTTTCAGCGACGACGCGGCGGCGGCCATCACCTTCTTGCCGGTGCCCACCTCACCGGTGAACGACACCTTGGCAATCTCCGGGTGATGGGTCAGCCACTGGCCAACTTCAGCAGCGCCCTGCACCACGTTGAACACGCCCGCCGGCACACCGGCTTCGATAAAGATTTCCGCCAGCTTCACCGCGCCCATGGGCGTTTCTTCGGAGGGTTTGAAGATCATGGCGTTGCCGCAGGCCAGGGCCGGGGCCGACTTCCAGCAGGCGATCTGGATCGGATAGTTCCAGGCACCAATGCCCGCACAGATGCCCAGCGGCTCCCGCCGGGTGTAATAGAAATCGCCCCCCAGATCCTGCTGGTTACCTTCGATGGACGGCGCCAGGCCGGCAAAGAACTCAATGGCATCGGCACCGGTCACCACATCCACAGCTTCCGCTTCCTGCCAGGGTTTACCGGTATCACGCACTTCCACTGCCGCCAGCTCGTCATTTCGCTCGCGGAGCAAGGCCACCGCGTTCAGCAGAATGCGGCTGCGCTCAATGGCGGGTGTGGCGGCCCACTGGGCAAAACCGGCGCGGGCGCTCTCGATGGCGGCCTGTTGCACAGACTCATCCGCCACTTCCACTTCATAGATCACCTGGCCCGTGGCCGGATTCATCACCGGGAAGGTCTCGCCGGTGCTGTTGGCCAGAAACAGGCCGTGGACAAAGTTCTGAACCACAGGAAGAGATGCAGACATAGCGCGTTGGTAACCTCTGTTCGGTGTCTTCAGGCCTTGTGGGCCGTGGAATTCAAATTGGCTCAGGCGCCAGCCCGGGCCAGTGTCTCGTGGACAAACTGCTTGCACAGCCGCTCGCCGGCTTCAAAGCTCTCGGCCGGGTCCAGGCTCAGGGCACTGCGCAACCAGAACCCGTCGATCATCGCCGCCGTTTGCCGGGCCGCCGCTGTCGCCTCGGCCTGCGGCAGCACCTGCGCGAAGGAATAACGCAGGTTGCTGTACAGCCGGGCGTTGTTGATCTGCTGCAAACGCTTCAGCCCCGGCTCGTGCATCGAGCGGGCCCAGAAGCTGAGCCAGGTTTTCGCCGCCAGCGCCGACCGCTGGAACTCGGAAAAGTTGGACTCGATGATGCAGTCCAACCGCTGGGCCGGGGAGCGATCGGTTTTCGCCATGCGCTCCCGCAGCTCCTTGCCTAACTGGTCCAGCAGGTAGCGCAAGGCGGCCTCAATCAGCCCCTGCTTGCCCCCGAAATAGTGGCTGATGATGCCGGACGACATTCCCGCCCGCTTGCTGATGCTCACGATCGTGGTGTTCTGCATCCCCAGTTCAGCGATGGACTCCATGGTGGCGTCGATCAGTTGCTGGCGGCGGGTGTCTTTCATTCCGACTTTCGGCATGGGCTTTCCATCCAATCTTTATTAATTGAACGTTCAATTAAATTAAAGGCTACAGAAACGTGACAGGGATTTCAAATTTGATCAGAAAACCACCACACCACCTCATCAAACCGGATCTCTCTTCCACCAAAGGTTGCTGGCAACCGCCGGCCAGTCAGGACACAATCGGGGCAACCGCGAACAACAAGGAGCCACTATGAGTACCCTGCCCCAACTCACCGATGCCCTGCTGACTCTGGAAAACCGAGTGGCCACGCTCACCATGAACCGCCACGACCTGCGCAACGCGCTCACCGGCTCCCATCTGATCGACGATATAGTTGCCACGGCCGAGTGGGTGAACAGCTGCGAGGAGGTATCCGTGCTGGTGATCACCGGTGCAGGCTCGGCCTTCAGTGCCGGGGGTAATATTCGCGATATGGCCGAACGGGGCGGTGACTTCGCAGGCGATCCGGCGGAATGCGCCGAGCGCTACCGAAAGGGCATCCAGCGTATTCCCCTGGCACTGGACGCCGTGGAAGTGCCAGTGATTGCGGCGGTGAACGGCCCCGCCATCGGCGCAGGATTTGATCTGGCCAACATGGCGGATCTTCGCCTGGCCGCAGACAACGCGAAGTTTGGCGAAACCTTCCTGAATCTGGGCATTATTCCCGGTGACGGTGGGGCCTGGTTCCTTCAACGCCTGATCGGCTACCAGAAAGCGTTTGAGCTGACCCTGACCGGCCGCGTGATCGACGCCAACGAAGCCAGACAGCTTGGTATCGTGATGGACGTGGTGCCTGCCGATCAGCTAATGGACGCGGCCATGACACTTGCCCGCAGTATCGCCCAGCAGCCCGCCAAGGCCACCCGGCTGACCAAGCGCCTGATGAAAATGGCCCAGCGCACGGAACTGCGGGATTTCCTGGATATCTGCGCCTGCTTCCAGGGCATGAGCCACAATGAGCCGGAACATCTGGAAGTGGTGAACCGCATGCTGGATACCCTGGCCCGAAAGCAATGAGGCAAACGCCCAGCCACGTTAATTACTTAGAAACCTGACACATTTTGCTGCATTAAAACCCACAACAACGGCTTTTCTCGCCCGCCAGCATTGCTAGACTGACAGAGTTAAGAAAACAACAAACAGTCTCGGGTTGACGAGCGAGGTCGGCTTTCGGTGAACCTGCTACACACGTGTCGCATTCTCCTGTTGTTGCTGCTTTTGTGCAGCCAGGCCGCCTTTGCCCGTTCAGCCACCGTCGTCATCGGAGCAGACCAACCTATCGCCAGCCAGTTCCAGTACTGGGAAGACAGCGATGGCCTCGCATCTCTGCAGGACGTGCTCTCACTGCCGGCCGGCGACTAGCAACACCAGCCCGACGGCAAAGCTACCCTTGGCATTACGTCATCGGCCTAATGGCTGCGCGTGCCCACAGAGAACGCCACATCGGCCGGGCTCAACCTGGTGGCCGAACTCGGCTACTCCCAGTTGGATGATGTCCGCTTCTACCTGCTGGACGGCTCGACGGTTCTGCGAACACTGGAAACCGGCGATGACCAGCACCAGAATACCGCTCCAGACCAACAGGCCCTTCAGCAAAACCGTCATCATTATCCGCCGTCCTTCCACCCGATAGCCTGCATCAAGTCGCCTTTGGTAAACCGGAGAACTCCGGCACATCGCCCAGCGCGCGATCCCAGGCTGCCCGGCTCGACGTGAAAAGATGCGCGGTAGGCACCCGGGAGAGCTCCGAGTCCAGACACCCGGCAGGCACTACCAGCAAACCCGGAATATGGGTGTTGGGCACTGCCGAACCACAGGTCCGGCAAAAACACTTTTGGTGCCGGGTGCCCGGGAGCGTAAAGGAGGCCACGGCCTCCTCACCCGACAGCCAGACCAGCCGGGCCGACTGGGAGAACAGGTTTGCCGCGTGGGCAGACCCGGTGTCCTTCTGGCAATACCGGCAATGACACAGGTAAAAGCTGTCGAAGTCTCCGTGCACCTCGAACTTCACGGCGCCACACAGGCAAGAGCCAACATAATCCGTCATCGCATTTCCTCCCATCAGTATTCAAGGTATCAACCGGTGTTCGCGTGCATGCAAAGCTTCGGCAAAGGCACCACCAACTGGCTGCATGGCGCAGGCTATTTTCTGATCGGCGGTGGCTGTGTGCTGCTCGGCCTGCGCCATGTAATCTACGATTTCCTGTCCATCGTGATTGCCAATATCGCAATCATTATGGGCGTTGTGCTGATTTACCGGGGACTGTTTCGTTTCCTGGGTATCACGCTGCGCCATGAGCGTTGGCTAAGCACCACACTGGTGGTCCTGCTTGCTGCTTTACTGTATTTCTATACCTTTCATATTCCAGATATAAATATCCGTATACAGGCCTTCTCTATGGTCTGTGCAGCGATCTGCCTGATCGGTGCCAGCGGACTGCTGAAACACCGGGACATCCGCAACCGCATGGTCGCCAAAATGCTCATCGCCATGTTTTTGCTGATGAGTAGCTTGTTTATTTTCCGCTTTTTCTGGTCGTTCTACGCCATACCGCCTCAAGATTTCATGAGGGCTGGGTTGCTCAGCGCCTTGACGATCATTGCCGGAGAACTACTGGTTATTCTGTCATCCTTCTGCACGATATGGATGGCGTCCGATGAGTTGCAGGATGAACTCTCCGAAATCGCCAGGATTGATCCTTTAACGGGGCTCTACAACAGGCGGGCATTCGACGAATGTTGTGACATTGAGTTCAGCCGTGCGCAGCGTTCAGGTGCGCCCTTCGCCATTATCATGTGCGACCTGGACCACTTCAAAAACGTGAATGACGAGTATGGCCATCATGTAGGCGATGAGGTATTGAGGCGCTTTGCCAATACGCTCAAAGAGCACATACGAAAGCATGACGTGGTGGCGCGTTTCGGGGGCGAAGAATTTGTTCTGCTGTTGCCTGGTAAAGACACCGAGCAGGGATTAGAGGTGGCGGAGAAACTCAGAGCCAAAACGGCAGACACCCAGATCACGATTGGTGATGATGTCTGTTTAACGCTCTCGGCCAGTTTCGGAGTGGCTCACTACGATTCCAGAGACCGCGAGTGGAGTGCCGTGCTGCACCGTGCGGACAACGCGCTGTACGCCGCCAAAAAACAGGGGCGTAACTGCGTTGTCGATCTGGCAACGAAAAACCCAGGCGAGGAATGCCTTTCGCGAACACCCACCGTCATTCGTATTTAACGGGACTTCCGGGCAATAAGAAAAAGGCGTCTCTGCTGCCCAAGCCCGACAGGCTTGCCATCATGGTGACCAGTACGGCATCCCGTAGCATCGAATAAAAAGCTGTGGTCAGGTCAACCGCGTTGGGAAACGGCTCCGCTTACGCTACTGGCTATCAATTCTACGAGTGTAGATCGTCCTGGTTCCAAAAACGGATTTCCGGTTCACTATTAGAAACGGGACAGTGGGGATCGCAGACAGGAGTATGAAAGTGCAAAAATCGTTGATGTAGGAGTTTGAACTGACCGGAATCTGAACCACCTCTCCAATGACCACCAAAAACACCAAAATCATGGCCAGATAATAGACCGGGCCGAACCGTAGATGAAGGATGTCGTCCGACTCACCTGCCTCACTCAAATTGGCGCTGCAAAAAGGACAGAGAAAGCCTTTCCGAAAACCCTGATCACCGCCATCAACAGCCTCTCCTGTAGGGAAGAAACGTTCACAGGAAACACAGAGATATTGCTCTTTCAAAGCTCACCATCCTCATGGTTGGCCTCAACTCACCAGATCTTACAAGATGGCTATGTCTTTGGACCGGCCTCGTTCCCGGTACTACTGTCCAACAGGAGGACTCTGAAGACACTGACGCTCAAAAACCGGACAATCTAAACTGATAAAAAGCGGTCAAACTTCGCTGTTGTTGACACCGGGAACGGGTTAAATGCCGTAGTCGCGCTCAACCCTCGCAATACGAACCCGAAAGGTGGAGTACCAGGTTTGGTGGCCAAGCCTCTGAGCTTCTCGGTGCTCTGCGTTCTTTTTCCAGTTGGTGATGGACTCCAGGCTCTCCCAGTAGGAAACGGTGATGCCTAATTCCTCACGCACCGATTCCATTCCCAGGAACCCTGGCTGGCTTGCAGCCAACTCAACCATCCTGTCTGCCATTGCCTCGTAGCCATTGTCGCCCTCAGTGCGATGGCTACTGAAAATAACCGCGTAATACGGCGGCTCAGGGGTTTTTGCTATCTCCGACATAGATCCCTCTGGCATTTAACGCCCGGCGTAACCGGCTGGCGTTGGAGCATCAGCGGACAATCACATTCGCATTGACGCCACAGTTAGGCACTTATTCATGAAGCCATGGCGCATAACTCAGGCCAATCAACACACCCTCGGGGCTCATAAACCGTGCCACCGTCTGCCCCCAGGGTTCAGTGCGGGTTTCATGAACGAATTCCTGCCCTCTTTCCTTCATCTCTTGCACGGCCGCCTCTACAGCCGCTGCATCCGGCAACTCAAATTCGATGGTCGCCGTCGGCTCCGGAATATAATCGGGCCATTCCTCCTGGCCAAAACAAGAGGTAGCTGCCATCGAAAGGGGCCATACTCCGAAATGGTTCGCTCCGGGGAATTTATCCATGAAACGATAGTCGTCCATCTTCTCCAGCGGCAGGCCCAGCGCATCCTCATACAGAGACGCACTGGCCGCAGGGTCTTTGGTTATGGACGCAAAACCTGAAATGCACTTGATTTCCATACAATCCCTCCGTGGTTTATGGAGCACTTTGAGCCAAGGGCTTCCCTAGCTATAGAAGGTGTTTACTGAAGTGGGGGAAGTCCAGCGTCCCGTTGACCACCTTGTTAACCCCTGAGTTCGAGGTCTTCCCGAATAACCTCGGGATGACGAAACGCAATCTCGATGAGCGCCTTTGCCGGCCCTGAAGGTTTACGTCGCCCCTGCTCCCATTCCTGTAACGTTCGCGGAGAAATATGGAGTACCTCGGCAAACTCCCGCTGTGTAAGGCCAGTCTTGCCACGCGCCTCTGCGACCTGATTTGGCTCCACACGACTGACGCGCGCAGCCTTGCCCGCTTTCATTTCTTTAACAGATTGGAGGAGCTTATTGCCAAGCTCCTCAGCACTCAGAGTCTCATTACTCATTTTCCAATACCTCACGAATCGACTTCAGGATATGCGCGGGTATGTTCTCCTTGACGGCCTTCTTGTAGATCACCAATAACCAGATCTCACCATTTGCCAATCTGGTGAAGTAGATGACTCGCACTCCACCACGGCTACCGCCGGAGTTATACGCCCGTGTTCGAGCCACCCCTGCTCCATGTTGGGGGCGTATAACTCCGCCCGCCCTGTTTTCCTTTTCAAACTTATCAGAAGGTTAGCAACAATTTCCGGAGCCTGCCCGGGGTTTTGCGAACGCGTTCGTATAACTCCGGTTTTTAGGCAGGTTTTTGCTGCAGGGCCCGGCCCAGGGAATGGAAGTAGGTTCGGAAGGCGGCGTTTATCCGGTCGCGCTGTTCGCCCTGTGGGTATAGCCCCAGGCGGGCTTCTTCGCTCTCTTTGGTGCCCTTCACCAGAAAGGCGTTCTTTACTGCAGCATCCTGGATGAAGGCTTCGAAGGCTCGGGCACAGAGTTCTTCTGGCTGGCTGTAGTAGTGCCCGCCGGCGGCTTTGTCGGCTTTTGCGGAGTTCTGGAACAGGGGGCTGGGGTCTTGGCCGGTGTCGTCCAGCAGGATGGCCTGGTAGCAGGCTTGCAGGCGCTGGTTCAGCGGGTGATGGATGGCGTCCTGGCGGGTGAGCCATTGGCGGGAGGCGAACTGGCCCCGGGGTATGTTGGGGAACAGTTTGTCGCCGATGTAGTGGTCGAAGGCATGAAACCATTCGTGGGCGATGCTGCCGGGGCCGGCGTTTTTGGCCAGGGCGAAGCTGCGGGTGGCGGGGGTGTAATGGGCAGACACCCCGGGGCGGCCACCAATGCCGTATTGCAGGGCCAAAGTGCCACGCAGGGAGATCAGGCTTTCGGTGCCGCCGAGGATGGTCATCAGGTCGCACAGGGCGTCGTAGAACAGGGCGGCACTGTGCTGTTTTTCAGGCTCGGTTACCCAGCGGCCAATCTCGACGGATCGAAACTGGAACCGCCGGCGCACGTCTAGAAAGCTGACCGGTGCCCCGGCGCGGTGGTCGGGGCCGGTTCTGTAGAAGGGTCTGGGCATGGCGGCATTGTACGAAGGCGCGGGCGGCTTGTCTCAGTTCAGGTGCTGCCGTTGGCGGCCAGCACCCGGTTGGCGCACTCGCCGCCGGTTTCCAGGTCCGTCAGGTTGCTGAGTGTTGTGTGGGCAATGCTTTCCAGGGCGTTGCGGGTGAAAAACGCCTGGTGGCCGGTGATGACCACATTCGGGAATGTGAGCAAACGGGCGAACACGTCGTCTTTCAGCACGATATTGGAGAGATCTTCGAAGAACAGGTCGCTTTCTTCCTCATATACATCCAGCCCCAGGTAGCCCACCTGGCCGGATTTCAGGCCTTCGATGATGGCGGCGGTGTCCACCATGGCGCCCCGGCTGGTGTTGATCAGCATCACGCCTTTTTTCATTTTGGCCACGGCCGCGGCATCAATCAGGTGATGGGTGTCCGGGGTGAGCGGGCAATGCAGGGTCACAATGTCTGCTTCCCGGAACAGTTCGTCCAGGCTCACATATTCCGCGCCCAGCGTTTGCGCCTCCGGGTTGGCGTGCAGGTCGTAACACAGCACGCGGCAGCCGAACCCGCGCATGATGCGCACCACTTCCACGCCAATCTGGCCGGTGCCCACCACACCCACGGTGCGGCCCCGCAGATCGAACCCCAGCAAGCCGTCGAGGGCAAAGTTGCCATCACGAATGCGGTGGTAGGCCCGGTGAATCTGCCGGTTCAGGGTCAGGATCAAGGCCACGGTGTGTTCGGCCACCGCATAGGGGGAATACGCCGGTACCCGCACCACGGCGATGCCCAGGCGTTCGGCGGCTTTCAGGTCGACGTTGTTGAAGCCGGCGCAACGCAGGGCCACGGCCCGGGTGCCGCCGGCGGCCAGCTGTTCCAGTACGTTGGCGTCCACCTGGTCGTTCACGAACACACATACCGCGTCGAAGCCTTTGGCCAGCGCCGCAGTGGCCGCATTCAGGCGTGGTTCCAGGAACACCAGTTCATGCTGGTGGCTGGCCTGGTTCGCCTGTGCCAGGAACTGTTCGTCATAGGGCTTGGTGCTGAAAACCGCCACTTTCATGGGATTGGCCTCATCCGGTCTGGGTGGGTACGGGGTTCTTCAAACATAAATCAAATGCCCGGCGGCGAGCCACCGCAATTTTATTCAATACCGGTTACAAGGCTCCGGGCACACTGGGCGCCTCCGTTGGTTCACAGAGTGCTGATGCTATGAGTCTGTCTATTATCCTGCCGATGTCGGCCTTCGCCCTGGTGGCTTCGGTATCGCCGGGGCCGGTCAATCTGGTGTGCCTGAGCAGTGGCACGCGCTATCCGGTGTCTCAGGGGCTGGTGTTTGTCACCGGGGCCACTCTGGGGTTTATCGCGCTGTTTATGGCGGTGGGCCTGGGCCTGAATTCGCTGCTGGAACACGCGCCCGGGTTCGAGCGCTGGTTGAGCTGGGCTGGCGTCGCCTTCCTGCTGTACTTGAGCTACCAGCTGGCCACCGCCGATGGCCATCTCAGTGAGGATGAGGCACGCCCGGCCCCCGGCTTTGTCACCGGCGCCCTGATGCAATGGTTGAACCCCAAGGCCTGGCTTGCGTCAGTGGCGGGTATCAGCGCGTTTACCGAGGGCGGCGACAGCACCCTGCTCTGGCTGTTCGCGGGGCTGTATCTGCCCATTTGCTGGCTGTCGCTGGCCAGTTGGGTGTATGTCGGGGTCGGGCTTCGCCGGCTGGTGCAGCAGCCGCGAATCCTGCGCGGGTTCAACCGGGTTCTGGCGCTGTTACTTGCCGGAAGTTGCGTGTTCCTGCTGCTGGATTGAGGGCTGGCGATACTGGTTCGGGGTGGCCGCCACCACGCGTTTGAAGGTTCTCTGGAAATGCGCCTGGTCGGCAAAGCCGGCGTTGAGGGCCGCGTCGGCAATACTCACGCCGCGTTTCAGTTCGCTCTGGCCGTGCTGTATGCGGCGGTTGATCAGGTAGGCGTGGGGCGTTAATCCGTAGCTTTGGCGAAACGCCCGCACCAGATGCCCCGGGCTGTAGCCACTGAGCCCGCACAGGTCGTCCAGCGATACCTCATCGGTACAGTGGCTGTCCAGGTACTGAGCCACCGCGGCCAGGGTGCCCGAGGGGCGCGGAATACCCCGGGCCGGCGCTTCCGCCAGGCTCTGCATCAGGTCCAGCAGATACTCGGCAACCCGGCTCTGCTTTTCCAGCAGGTCCCGGCCCGGGTCCAGCAGGCAATCGGCCATGGTGCAGTAGTCCTGGTACTGGCGGGGGTCGGTGATCACTGCCGTGTCCAGATCCTGCCAGTCTTCGCTGGGCAGCAGGCCCGCCTCAAATCTGAGCCGGGTCAGCCAGGCGGTATCCACATACAGCATCAGATACGCCCAGGGCTGGTTATCAATGGGATTACAGGCGTGGGGCCATTCCGGGTTCATCAACACCAGCGTGCCGGCGCTCACGTGGTACTGGTCGGTGCGGTACAGGAACGTGCTTTCACCGCCGGTGATGGCGCCGATCGACCAGTGCCGGTGGGTGTGCAGGGCATAACAGACCTCGCGCCCATCCGCGACTTTGCGCAGTTCCACATGGGGCATGCGGGCGTCGCGCCAGAAGATGGGTGTGCGAGGGTCGGTCATGGTGGTTGCCTCAAAGCAAATCGGCCAGGCCAGTGCGTATGGCACTAGCCTAGCAGAAGCTCATCCAATCAACCGCAACCGGTAACCCTTTATTGGCTTTCTGCCCTGGCAAGCAACTCATAAAAACTCACGTTGCGTTCCAGTGCCTGCCTGGCAAGGTCGCATCTCTCTCTTACCGCCACCTTACCGGCTCCGGCTTCACAAAGCTTTTCCTTCAGCGCACTCACGCCAGGAACCTGATACCGTTTGGACAAGTAGTATTCATCGGCCACGTAGGCATCTGGCAGGTCGAGATCCGCGAGCCTGGACACTGCGTCGTGCATGAGCCGTTTTTTGTCGGTATCCGAGAGGCCAGATTGCTGGTCCAGAAACCGGGTGGCCTCACTGAGAACACTGAAACTGGCATCGGGTCTTGCGATGAAGGCTTCCGCCATTTCCCGGGCTTTTTGTTGCTCACCCCGGGCCAGCAGAGCACGAAACTTCAACAGTTGCAGATGGAGATTGTCGGGCTCGCTTGCCAGGGCACGGTCAACCAGTTGCGCGTAGTCTTTACTGGCGGGCGGGTAGGTGTGGATGGTTTTCAGGGACGTCACAGGCGCCAGGGCATCGACATCGATCTGAAGGTCCGTAAACGAGCGTGCCAGTATTGCGCCATCCAGATCGTAGATCACCATCCGGACAATAGTCCGACGCTCTTCCGATGACAGATACTCGCGACCGCCCATATCGCTGGCAACAGAAGACAGCCATTTCTGGAGCTGGTTGTCGCTGACTTCCGCCTCCTGCTTTCTGGCTTTCAAGGCAGCTACGGTCATCATCTCTTCGTAGGCACTGCCGGCTACGGGTATTCCCTCTTTGTCATTCTTGAGCTTGGTTAACAGCGCAATCATGGCCATTGGGCTGTATCGGGATTTTTCCAGAATCTTCACGGCCAACAAATCCGCTTCGGTTTCCTGCTGCCGGTTCCATTGGGTGAATCCTGCCGCCGCCACCAGGGCATCGGTCGATCCGCCCATGCGCAGGGTGGTCTCACGGGCTTTGTCGTCATTACCGAACAGGGAAATGGCCTGGGCCAGATCAGTTATGCCTTTTGTTGTGCTTTGCAGTTCGTTCTTCTGGTGATGATTCAGCCATAGATGAGAGAGTTCATGGGCCAGCAGTGCGGCCACCTCATCTCGGGTATCCAGATATTCCAGGGTTCCTGCCTGAATCACGACGGTACCCTCAGGGTAGGTAAACCCGCCGAAACTGTAGCTCGGGCCCACCCGAACCTGACAATGACAGGGTCCGCCGTACCAGCTTTCTGCCAGTTCCTCGGCAATGGCCTGCAATGCCGGGGTGACATCACGGGCATTCAATGGCGCCACGCTGTCACTGCGCAAACGAACCGCATCCTCGGAAGGATCCTGCCCAGCCGCCTGATACTGATCGGCCTGGACAACAAGCTCATTGATTTCCTGCTGCCGCATCTCTTTGTTGGTGCTCCAGTCTTTCGACTGGTAAGGCGATGAGCTGCAGCCGATCAAGCCGAAACACACGGCGAGTAAAACAAGCGCTATTTTGTGCTGGCAGTTCATGGGCAGTCCTCCCCTACGCCACGGGCACTGGCCACCTGATGGTCATCCGCAAACACCACCTGTGATTTATCGCAGTAAATAACCGGCTGTTTCGAATCGCTGGTAATCACCTCCGGAACAAACACCCGATAGGTGCCCCCCGGCCCTTCAAACAGGTACTGGCCCCGCTCCTTACCACTGATCGTGACGGGCAATTGCAAACCGAGCTCACGTGCCGGTACAAGCGAGCCATCCGGTTTGCTGACGAAGGCATTCTCCGGGTCATGAAAACCCTCAATGGACTGAGCCTCTGCCAAGGCCGAACTGCACAGCAGTGCAAGCAGCCAAAGCCATCGCTTTCCGTTCATTTTCCATCTCCTTTCTTTCTTTTCTGACTGCGATCAACAGTAACGGTGTCAAACCGATCAGCTCTGCCAGGAAGCCAGGGGTGCGGTGAAACAACAGTAAAACGCTGTAGAGCACACAAAGGCTGAGGACGATGATGATCAACTCAGCCAGCTCCACCGCCAACTCTGGCCATTCCGCTCGACGCTCGTCGCGCCAGCGCCATGCCAGAACCCAGCGCGCGAGCATGAGGATGAGAAAAAGGATCAGCGGCCAGGACAGCAACAGATCGACCGGAATGGTCCACCCTGGCAGGCCAATCCCGGCGAGATTCCATTCCACCCCGATCGGTTTCAGATAGTCCGCGCCGTAATGCAGTAGGTTGCGAAGTGCTTCGGCATGCAGATAAACGCCAGGCAACTGCCCCGCAATTGGTGGGTTAAACAGATCTCTGGCCGAGGGTAAAGACACACCCACAATCGCAATCCGATTATGCAGGGGCATCTCGGTGAAGAAATCATCGCAGTTTGGCGCCAGGCAAAAGGCATCCCGAAGGGTGGCAGTCGGCACCGGCGGGCATGGCTTGGCACCGTTGTTACTGACGGATTCTGCGCGAAGGATATTCCTGGCCCAGTGCCAGAGTGAGCTAAATCCGCCATTGTTTTCGGGCGTTGCACGGCAATCCAGCGTTGAGGTGATACGCTGCGCCGGCATTCCCCAACTGAGATGCATACCGGGAGGCTGGGGTACCATCCAGGCCTCCGCTGCCTTCGATAGATCACCGCAAGGCCTGGACCTCGGTTGCTGGCAATAGATCTCATATCCCGCAACAGCCAGCGTTGGAACCTCACCGTATTCAGGCAGTGCTCGCCTAATCGGATAGTGTGAGCCATAGCCGGACCAGCCAACCAACCCGATATCAGAAGCTGCTGCAATGAGTGGCTGAATTGAGGGTTCAAGGTGGCCCGGATGTTCACCAGCACTCATGACCAGGGCCAAACCCGTGTGCTCCCGAAAGTACTGCAATCGGGCCACAAGTAGCGGAAAGCTGTCATCCAGCTGGCGCGCACGATAGAAGGTGATGTCGAGAATAATCGTGCCATACCCCAGGCGGCGAAGGGCGTCGATCAGAACCAGGTGGTCGCTGTAGGCCAGAGGCCAGTCATTGGCGCTCAGGTAACCATTTTCTTCGTGGGAGAGCCGGCGGATGGAGGCGTCATCAATCAGAATGACATCGACCAGGTCGGCACCGCTGGTCGTCACCGCCTGGTCATATAACGGTGAAAACAGCCGATCAAATCCGTCACTGATCGCTTGGGTGCTTCTTGAGCTGATGCCAAAAGGATCGGCAAAAAAAAGAAAGTAGCCCACCACCAGGAGCGCCCAGTGGCGGCGAATCATTCCGGCTAGCGATGTGCCTGCATGTAACGTCTGCACTCTGGCCTCCGCACGGGGATGCAATCCCACGCTGCCCGCACTGCGGAAGCGAGCAAGTTATGAGTGCTTACTCAAGCAACAATCAGGCCTATCGTAAAAAAACACGCTTTATCTGGTCAGTTAATATACAGACCAATGCTATTTCTATTCTGTTTTGTAAAGAACTCTGACAGATACCCACTTCTCAGAGCAGGTATCTGAATGCTCAATTACCACTCCAGCTGCGCGCCGGTCTGATACTCAATCACCCGGGTTTCAAAGAAGTTCTTCTCCTTGCGCAGGGTGGCCTGCTCGTCCAGCCAGGGCGATACGTTCTTCGCCCCCGGGAACGGTTCTTCCAGGCCCACGGTGCGGGCCCGGCGGTTGGCCACAAAGCGGAACTGTTCGCTGTGGTATTCCGCCGAGTAACCCAGGATCGGGTCCCGCAGCACGTAGTTGGCGTAAGCCATTTCCGCGGCTTCGGATTCGTCCCACATCTCACGCACCGCTTTCGGGTCCAGGGTGATTTTCTCTTCCTCGAGAATCTGGTTCACCACTTTCAGGCCGAAGGAGAAGTGCATGGCTTCGTCCCGCAGGATGTACTGCAACTGTTCACCGGTGCCCCGCATCAGGCCCCGGCGCTGCAGGGCGAAGATGGGGCTGAAGCCGTTGTAGAACCAGCAGCCCTCGAACACGGCGGCGAAGAACAGGTAGGACATCACGAAGTCCTGCAGCTCGTCCGGGTTGCGCAGGTTCATGTCGGAGCGCATGGCGGCGTCCAGCCGGCGGTTGGCCAACTGGATTTTGCCGTTGATCTCCGGCACCACGCGGTAGCGGTTGTAGATCTCGCTCTGGTCCAGGTTCAGTGTTTCAATGCAGTGCTGGTAGGTCCAGGTGTGCAGCGCTTCCTCGTACACCTGGCGGGCCTGGTAGATCTGCAGCTCCGGCGCGCTCATCTTCTCCATCACCGCCAGGCCGATGTTGCGCATGGCGAGGATGTCGGAGGTGGTCAGGTACGCCAGCACGTTCTCGTACACGTGTTTTTCCGCCGGTGTCAGCCGGTGGTGGTAGTCGTGAACGTCCTGCGCCATGTTCACGTCCAGCGGCGTCCAGTGGTTCTTGTTGGCGTTCATGAAGTACTCCCAGGCCCAGGGGTACTTGAACGGTGCCAACTGGTTGATGTCGGTCTCGCCGTTAATCACCCGCTTGTCGTCGACATTCACGGGCGCCGGGCCGCCGGTGGCGGCGGCAGCGGTTTGCGCTTTTGGTTCGTCGTCCCAGTCCAGCATGTGGGTGCCTCCCAAATAAGTAAATGGTTACTGACAAGCTTCGCAGTCGGGATTGTCGATGCTGCACACCTGCGGCTGTGGCGCCGACACCGGCGCGGTCTTCTCGGCGCCAGTGGCCCCCAGGGAGCGCAGGTAGTAGGTGGTTTTGAGGCCACGCTCCCAGGCCAGCTGATACAGGGCATCCAGCTTCTTGCCGCTGGGCTCGGCCATGTACAGGTTCAGACTCTGGGCCTGGTCCAGCCATTTCTGGCGCCGGGCCGCCGCTTCCACCAGCCAGCGCGGGTCAATCTCGAATGCTGTGGCGTAGCGGGCCTTGAGCTCCGCGGGGATGCGGTCGATCTGCTGCACACTGCCATCGAAGTATTTCAGGTCGTTCACCATCACGTTGTCCCACAGGCCTTCGGCCTTGAGATCACGCACCAGCGAGGGATTCACCACGGTGAACTCGCCGGACAGGTTCGATTTCACGAACAGGTTCTGGTACGCCGGTTCGATGGACTGGGACACGCCCACGATATTGGAAATGGTCGCGGTCGGGGCAATGGCCATCACGTTGCTGTTGCGCATGCCGTTTTTGGCAATCAGCTCCCGCACCGGGGTCCAGTCGAGGCGGCTGTGGGTATTGAGCGACAGGTCGCCGTCCCGGCGGTTGTCCTTCAGCAGGCCCACCGAATCCATCGGCAGGATGCCCTGGCTCCACAGCGAGCCGTCGTAGGTGTCGTAGGCGCCCCGCTCACCCGCCAGCGTGGCGGAGGCACGCAACGCGAAGTAGCTGAGTTGCTCCATGGCAACGTCGGCAAACTCCACCGCTTCCGGGCTGGAGTACGGCAGGCCCAGCTGGTACAGGGCGTCCTGGAAGCCCATCAGGCCCAGGCCCACCGGGCGATGCTTCAGGTTGGAATTGCGCGCCTGGGGCACGGCGTAGAAGTTAATGTCGATGACGTTATCGAGCATGCGCACGGCGGTGTTCACGGTGCGTTCCAGGCGCGTGACGTCCAGCTCGCCGTCCTTGATGTGGGCAGCCAGGTTCACCGAGCCCAGGTTGCACACCGCAATCTCATCGGCGCTGGTGTTCAGGGTGATTTCGGTACACAGGTTGGAGCTGTGCACCACGCCCTGATGCTGCTGCGGGGAGCGCAGGTTGCACGGGTCCTTGAAGGTGATCCAGGGGTGACCGGTCTCGAACAGCACGGTGAGCATCTTGCGCCACAGCTGTTTGGCCGGAATTTTCTTGAACAGCTTGATCTTGCCTTGCTCGGCCAGGGCTTCGTAGTGCTGGTAGCGCTCACGGAAGGCGTTGCCGTACAGGTCGTGCAGATCTGGCACATCGCTGGGGGAGAACAGGGTCCAGTCGCGGTCTTCGCGCATGCGTTCGATCAGCAGATCCGGCACCCAGTTGGCGGTGTTCATGTCGTGGGTACGGCGGCGCTCATCGCCGGTGTTCTTGCGCAGTTCCAGGAACTCTTCGATGTCCAGGTGCCAGCTTTCCAGATAAGCACAGACCGCGCCCTTGCGCTTGCCGCCCTGGTTCACCGCCACGGCGGTGTCGTTGACCACTTTCAGGAACGGCACCACGCCCTGGCTCTGGCCGTTGGTGCCCTTGATGTGGGAGCCCAGGGCCCGCACCGGGGTCCAGTCGTTGCCCAGACCACCGGCCCATTTGGACAGCAGGGCGTTATCGCGAATGGCCCCGTAAATGCCCTCCAGGTCGTCGCCCACCGTGGTCAGGTAGCAGGACGACAGCTGGGAATGCCGGGTGCCGCTGTTGAACAGGGTGGGCGTGCTGGCCATGTAATCGAAACTGGACAGCAGCTCATAGAATTCGATGGCGCGGGCGTTGGGGTCGTCCTCACGCAGTGCCAGGCCCATGGCCACCCGCATGAAGAACACCTGGGGCAGTTCCAGGCGGGCTTTGTTCCAGTGCAGGAAGTAACGGTCGTACAGGGTTTGCAGGCCCAGGAAGCCGAACTGGAGATCGCGTTCCGGTTTCAGGGCGTTGCCAAGGCGTTCCAGATCAAAGGCCGCCAGGGCTTCGTCCAGCAGTTCGTAGCGGATACCGGCGTGAACAAAGGCGCTCAGGGCCTGTGGATAAATCTCCGCCAGCGGAAGACTGCGGGGCAGGTCCAGGGCTTCCGCTGTTTCCAGCCGGAGCTGTTCCAGCAGCAGGCGGGCGGTTACGGCGCTGTAGTCGGGTTCCCGTTCAATGCGGCCCCGGGCGGTCATGATCAGGGCAGACAGGACTTCGGTCTCTTCGATGCCGTCGTAGAGGTTGCGCAGGGCATCTTCCACCAGCGAATCGCCGTTGATGCCGTCCAGGCCGGTAGCCGCCTGTTCCACCTGCTGCTTCATCAGGCCCAGGTCCAGCGGGGCGATGCTGCCATCGGCTTTTTTCACGGTCAGGTGCGGATGCGCTTCCACCGGCTCGTCCACGGCGCGCTGGCGGGCGTGTTCTTCACGGTACAGAACGTAGGCCCGGGCCACTTTCTGCTCTTCGGCCCGCATCAGGGCCAGTTCCACCTGGTCCTGGATGTCTTCGATGTGCACCTTGCCACCAGCTTTGAGGCGGCGGCTGATGGCCTGCACTACCTGTTCGGTAACCCGGTGCACGGCGTCGTTGATGCGGGCGGAACCGGCTGCCTGGTCCCCTTCCACCGCCAGGAAGGCTTTGGTCACCGCCACACTGATCTTGGCCGGGTTGAAACTCACCAGGGTGCCGTTTCGTTTGATAACTTGCAGGGATTGGGTATCGGTCGCGGGGGCCGGGGGTTCGGCAATGGCAGTGGCTGTCATGGTGCTCTCCTGAATTCGCGTTGGTTCCGTTTCACCCTCGCGAACGCAGTGGCACACCTTGCCCCGAATACGGGCAGGCCTGACCAATCTGCTCACCCTTGAATCGCGAAGGTGCAGTCCAGAAACCCATGGGGGCTTCTGATCCCTGGTAGGTCTTCGGACTCAGGGGCGTGAACCTTTCAGCTCTGCCTAACGTGGCGACTTCCCGGCTTGCGCCAGTGTCATCTTGCCACGCTCGTTCCCCAATACCGCTGCGCGTCAGTTCCGGATTCTCACCGGATTCCCGACTACCCTGTGATCAAGATGATCAGAGCTTGATCACAATATATGGTAGTTAACCAAGGACCCGGTCACTATATAGGGCCGAATACGCCAAGACAAGGCACTTTTTGCAACAGCGCCTGTCCATCTCCAGACCACCGGATTTGAGGAATGAATGTGAGAATTTCGCTGCTTTTGGCCAGTACCCTGACGCTCGGTCTCGCCGCCAGCCCGGTGTGGGCAGAAACAGACCGGCTAACCCGGTTCTCCACCATGACCTCACTGGAGGACGGCTGGGAGCCCCTGACCTTTCCGAACATCGAGACACATACCCGCTACACCCTGGACACGGACGACGGCCAGCAGGTGGTCCGTGCCGACGCAGACGACAGCGCCTCCGGGCTGATTGCCCGTGTTGAGCTGGTGCCCGGCGACTCGCTCACGTTGTCATGGCGCTGGAAGGTGTCGAACATCTACGAAGCCGGCAACGCCCGCGAAAAATCCGGTGATGACTACCCTGCCCGCATCTACGTCGCCTTTGAGTTTCAACCGGACAAAGCCGGTTTTTTTGAACGGGCCAGGCGCAAGACCGTGGAAGTGCTGTTCGGCGAGACCCTGCCCGGCAACGCCCTGAACTACATCTGGGCCAATCAGCTACCAGAACAGAGCATGGTCGCCAACGCCTACACCGACAAAACCATGATGATTGCCGTCAACTCCGGGCCGTCGCAGGTGGGCGAATGGGTGACCGTTACCCGGGATCTGGTGGCAGATTACCGGCAGGCCTTCGGCGAAGAACCGCCCGCCATTGTGGGCGTGGCCATCATGACCGACGCCGACAACACCGGCGAGCAGGCCACGGCCTGGTATGGCGACCTCACCCTCGAGCACAACCAGTGAGCAGCCATAAAAAAGGCCCCTCAAGGGGGCCAAACACGTGAAAGCAATGGTCAGTGGCTGATCATCCAGGGCCGCATGGACGGGAACATCTTCTTGCCGTCGGCGGTGTAGAACAGCATGTGTTTACCGTCCGACTTTTTCTTGCAGCCACAACTCTTGCGGTGCTCGGCGTCCCGGGCCCGCTGGTCGGCGGTGGAGATGATGGGCTCGTGGCTCGCCTTCTCATTCCGCGCCTCCGCGTTGCGGCGGGCCGGGTCCATGGCCAGGAGCTCCGGCGGCAGCACAATCACCCGGGGTGACAGCGCCTTGCAGGTGGGGCAATGGGCCGGGTTACCGGCTTCGGCCATGGCGCCCAGTTCCTGGAACAGCCCGTGTTCCCGGCATTTGTAGTCGTACAGTGGCATGGCTTACTCCTTGTCCGGTGAAAGGGGTACGTCGGTGCCCGGCGTGACCTTCCTGGTCGGTCCTTCCGCCGTGGGGTTGATGTCGAAGTCAAAAATCTCGGTCGGCAACCACAAGGTGGCGCAGGCGTTGGGCACATCCACCACGCCACTGATGTGGCCTTCCACCGGCGCACAGCCAAGCAACGCGTAGCCCTGAGCCGGGGTGTAACCGAACTTGGTCAGGTAGTTGATGGCGTTGAGGCAGGCCTGGCGGTAGGCCACGTGCACGTCCAGGTAGTGCTGCTGGCCCTCTTCATCCACCGAGATGCCCTCGAAGATCACATAGTCCTCGTAGCGCGGCTTGATGCTGCTGGGTTTGAAGACCGGGTTCTTGATGCCGTATTTGGCCATACCGTCCTTGATCAGGTTCACCCGCAGGTGAATCCAGCCGGCCATTTCGATGGCGCCGCAGAAGGTAATCTCGCCGTCGCCCTGGCTGAAGTGCAGGTCGCCCACCGACAGGCCTGCCCCCTTCACATAGACCGGGAAATACACCTTGGAACCACGGGACAAGTCCTTGATGTCGCAGTTACCACCGTGCTCCCGGGGCGGTACGGTGCGGGCGGCTTCCAGCGCCGCCTCTTTGGCGGCATCCCCCGCCAGCTTGCCCAGGTGGGCGGTGTCGGCGTAGGGCAGGTTCGCCAGGCCGGGCACCCGATCCGGCTCGGTGTCGTACAGTTCTTTCTCGCGCTTGTTCCACTCCGCCAGCATTTCCTTCGACGGCAGGCAGCCGATCAGGCCCGGGTGGATCATGCCGGCGAATTCAACGTTGGGGATGTGGCGGGATTTGGTGAACATGCCGTTGAAATCCCAGATGGATTTCTGGGCTTCCGGAAAGTGCTCGGTCAGAAAGCCGCCGCCGTTCTTCTTGGAGAAGAAACCGTTGAAGCCCCACTGGCTGTCCTTGAAGGCACCGATGTCGAGGATGTCCACTTCCAGCAGGTCGCCGGGTTCTGCGCCCTCCACGCCCACCGGGCCAGACAGGAAGTGAACCTGGGTCAGGTCCACGTCGCGCACGTCGTCGGCGCTGTCGTCGTTCTTGATCTGGCCACCGGTCCAGTCGTAACACTCGAGGATGAAATCGTCCCCGGGCTTGACCGTCGCCGCCATGGGAATGTCCGGATGCCAGCGGTTGTGGATATTCTCGTTCTCGTACGCGGATTTGCTCAAATCGATCTTGATGAGTGTTTCGGCCATAGCGGTCGCTCCTTGGTTCTTGGCGTTCGGCGTCTAAGCTTGGGAACGCAGTGCCCGACGGCGCCTGCGCTGACCGTTTCACTATCCGCGATACGCCACCGGCGCGGTATTCGCGAATTGCCCCCGGCACCTACGTCATTCGACGTATTGGCGCACCACGATCTCCTGCCCCTTGAGCTCGGCCAGAAATGAGGAATGCTCGGGATGCGCCAGCAACGCACGGGCCAGCGCCGGCTCCAGTTTCTGGCGGAACGCCCGTAGCATCTCGCGGGCGCCATAGCGGCTGTCGTAATCGCGGCACAACACACTGCGCAGCTCCACCGACAAATCCAGCGAGGCCTGTTTGCGGGCCAGGCGCTTGTTCAAGCCGGCCAGCTCAATCTCCAGAAGGGCATACAGCCACTGGTCTGTCAGGGGATTAAACGTAAGAATCTGGTCAATCCGGTTCAGGAACTCCGGGTCGAAATGGCGGCGCAGGGCCTTGTCCCGAAGGTTCTCCTGCGGGCCCGGCTCCAGCCCCAGCCAGCGGCGCCAGCCTCGCTGATAGCGATGATGGTGCGCTTCCGCTTCCAGGGCTCCGGCGTTGCTGGTCATAAAGATCAGCGTGTTGCGGAAGTCGATTTGCCGGTTGCCGGAGGGGAACACCAGCCGGCCGGTATCGAGCACATTAAGCAGGGTCCGGGTGACCTCCTTGCTGGCCTTTTCAAGCTCGTCGAACAGGACAATGCCCGGTTTGCTGAACGATCCCTGAACCTTCTCAAGATCAAACAGGCTGTGGCCTTCCTTGCTGCCCACATAACCGGGCGGCGCGCCGGTCAGCGCCGCCGCGTAGTGCTCCTGGGCCAGGGTGTTCATGTCGATGCGGCACAGGGCATCGCGGCTGCCATGAATGGCCTCGGCAATCAGCCGCACGGTTTCAGTCTTGCCCACCCCGGTCGGCCCCAGAAACAAGTGAACCGCCAGCGGGCGGTTCTCTTCACCGATGTCGGCCTTGACCCGAACCAGCATGGATTCCATCGCCTCCAGGGCGTGCTGCTGGCCCACGATATTGGCCCGCAGGCTCGCCATTACGGCATCCGGCTCAAAGCGGAACCGGGAAACACGAACCGGGCCTGAATCGGCCCGGTTCCTTGCCAGCGTTTCCCGGTTGGCTTCCAGCCGCTCATTGATAAACGGCATCGCGGTCTCCCGGGCTCAGGCCCCTGCAGTTTTTTCCTTGCCATCGAACGGCAGTTCACCCACCGGGCACTCCGCCGTGCCCACGGTTTTGCGGGTCATGGCCTCGACGTTTTCCTGGGCTTTCTGGGCGTCCATCACCCAGGTGCGATAGAACTCGAACGGGCAATCGGCCACGCCCTTGTCGCCATCACCGGAGTTGTGAACGCCGGTGTAGCCCCGGTGCAGCAGCTTGAACAGGTGGTTCTGGGACTGGTCGTTGGCGCGGGCGTCGCGGATCTGACTGACCGACAACTGGGCGTACTGAACCCCCATGTCCTCCTCTCCACATTCACCCAGGGTACGACCATCAAAGCCGATGATGGCCGAGTGCCCGAAGTACGAATACACCCCGTCAAAGCCGGAGGCATTAGCCACCGCCACGTAACAGTTGTTGGCCCAGGCCATGCTCTTGGCCATCATGATCTGCTGTTCCTTGGCCGGATACATGTAACCCTGGCACCGCACAATCAGCTCCGCCCCCTTCATGGCGCAGTCGCGCCAGATCTCCGGGTAGTTGCCGTCGTCACAGATGATCAGACTGATCTTCATCCCCTTCGGCCCCTCGGTCACATAGGTGGTGTCGCCGGGGTACCAGCCCTCAATCGGGCACCAGGGAATGCACTTGCGGTATTTCTGGACAATCTCACCCTCATTGTTGATCAGCACCAGGGTGTTGTAAGGCGCCTTGTTGGGATGATCTTCATGGCGCTCGCCGGTGAGCGAAAACACCCCCCAGGTGTTCGCCTCCCGGCAGGCCGCCGAGAAAATCGCTGTCTCGTCTCCGGGAATGGTGGCGGCGGTCTCCATCATCTCGTCGTTGTCGTACATGATCCCCATGGTGCTGTATTCCGGAAACACCACCAGATCCATCCCCGGCAGCCCCACTTTCATACCCTTGATCATGTCCGCAATCTTGCGGGCGTTGTCCAGCACCTCGGCTTTGGTATGCAGCCGGGGCATCTTGTAGTTCACCACCGCCACGCCGACGGTATCGTTACTGCTGGAAATATCACCGTGTCTCATATTTATTCCCCCTCAACAAAGCTAAACGGCCAGATAACTGGCAATCTTGTCCTGATCCGCCTCTTCCCGAAGCTCCTCGTGCACAATCTCCCCCTTCTCGATCACCAGAATCCGATCCGCCGCATCCATCACAAAGCTCAACACCTGCTCCGACACCACAATCGACAACCCCCGCTCGTCGCGAATCCGCCGAAGGGTTTTGGCAATGTCCTTGATGATGTTGGGCTGGATGCCCTCGGTCGGCTCATCGAGCAGAAGCACCTTGGGCCGGGTCGCGAGGGCCCGGGCAATGGCCAGTTGTTGCTGCTGCCCGCCGGAAAGGTTGCCGCCCCGGCGGTGCTGCATTTCCTTCAGCACCGGAAACAGCTCATAAAGGTCTTCCGGAATTTTCTTCTCGCCTACCGCGGCCAGACCGGTCTCGATGTTTTCCTTCACCGTCAGGGTCGGGAAAATCATCCGCCCCTGGGGCACAAACCCGATGCCGGCCCTCACCCGCTGGAAGCTCTTCAGGTTCGACAGGTCCGTGCCATCCAGCGTGACCTGGCCACCGCGGCTTGGAGTCATGCCCACCAGGGATTTCATCAGGGTGGTTTTACCCATACCGTTGCGGCCAACCACCGCCACGATTTCCTGCTTGCCCACCTCCAGGTTCAGGTCCTGGATGATGCTGCTCTGGCCATAGGCCACCGAATGTTGTTTGACGCTCAGCATGATCAATGCCCCAGGTAGACTTCGATGACTTTCGGGTCCGACTTCACGTGCTCGATGGACCCCTCAGACAGAACCTTGCCCTGGTGCATCACCGTGACCCGGTCTGCGATATCCCCGACAAACTGCATGTCGTGCTCGATCACCAGCACCGTGTGGTCTTTGGTAATGCGCCGCAGCAGTTCAGCGGTTTTCTTGCGCTCGGCCACCGACATGCCGGCCACCGGTTCATCCAGCATCAAGAGGTCCGGCTTCTGGATCAGCAGCATGCCAATCTCCAGCCACTGCTTCTGGCCGTGACTGAGCAGCGACGCCGGCTGGTCCAGGGCATCTTTCAGGAAGATGGTCTCGGCCACGTCTTCCACCGCAGCCACCACCTCAGCCGAGCGTTTGAAGGCCAGCGCCCCCATCACGCTGTGGCCCTGTGGATAAGACACCTCCAGGTTCTCGAACACCGTCAGGTCCTCGAACACCGACGGGGTCTGGAACTTGCGACCAACGCCGGAATGCACAATCTGGTGCTCCTTGAGTCTGGTCAGCTCCTTGCCATCAAACTTGATGGAACCCGAGGTCGCCTTGGTCTTGCCGCAAATCAGGTCCAGTACCGTGGTTTTGCCGGCCCCGTTGGGGCCGATGATGACCCGGATCTCTTTCGGGTCCAGGTAGAACGAGAGATCATCCACCGCCTTGAAGCCATCGAATGAGACGGTCAGGCCCTCGACTGCGAGCAGGAAGTCCTTGCTCTGTGCTTTGGCTGCGTTCATCAGGATTTCTCCGGGCTGTATTGGTCCAGCATCGGGTCGTAATCACGGCCCTCATCTTGGCGGGCAGCAGGCGCTGGCTTCGCCGGGGCGCTCACCGCTGCTTTCGGCTTGCGCTTGAACAGGCGGTCCTCCAGGGGCATCACGTAGGTCTGGTACAGGCCGGCCAGGCCATTCGGGAACGCCAGCACCACACCGATGAACAACGCGCCCATGGCGAACGGCCACAATTCCGGGAAGGATTCGGAGAAGCCGCTCTTGGCGGCGTTCACCAGCAACGCGCCGTAGACTGCGCCCAGAATCGACAGGCGACCCCCGAGGGCACAGAAGATGACCATTTCAATGGAGGCCACGATGCCGATGAACGAGGGCGACATGAAGCCGACAATCAGGGTGAACAGCGCGCCGCCAATGCCCGCAAAGGCGGCGGCCAGGCAGAACACGAAGATCTTGAAGGCGGCCACATCATAGCCGGAGAAACGCACCCGGTTTTCCTGGGCGTTCATGGCCACCAGGATGCGACCGAGCTTGCGGTTCTGGACAAACCGGGCCACGAACAGGCACACGAACAGCAGGCCCACGCACACGAAGTACAGGATGGTTTTGGCCTCATCGGTGCGGATGTCCCAGCCCATCAGGGTCTGCAGATCGGTAATGCCGTTTACACCCCCGGTGTAGCCCTGCTGACCAATGATCAGAATGGTCAGGATGGCTGCGATGGCCTGGGTGATGATGGCGAAGTAGACGCCCCCCACCCGGCGGGTGAACATCGCAAAACCGATGATGAATGCCAGCAGCACCGGCACACCGACGATCGCCAGCAGGGTGAACGAGAAGCTGTGGAACGGTTCCCAGAACCACGGCAGTTCGGTCAGCTGGTTCCAGTCCATGAAGTCCGGGATACCCGGGGTGGACTGGATGGCCGTGGCCTCCGGCGTGGAAGCCTCCAGCTTCAGGAACATGGCCATGCAGTAGCCGCCCAGGCCGAAGAACACGCCCTGGCCCAGGCTGAGGATGCCGGCTTTGCCCCAGCACATCACCAGGCCGATGGCCACGAAGGCGTAGGTGAGGTATTTACCCACCATGTTCAGGCGGAACGGGTCCAGCGCCAGCGGCAGGATGACGACCAGCAGCAACGCCAGTGCCAGATAGTAGAGCCCCTCTCGGGAGGCAAACCATTTCAAAGGGGAAGTGTTTTTCATGACAGTCTCCTAGCGACGGACCTTGAGCGCCATCAGGCCTTCCGGGCGCAGCATCAGGATGCCAACGACCACCAGCAGGGTGAGGACTTTGGCCATGGAACCACTGAGGAAGAACTCCATCGTGGACTGGGCCTGGGAAATACCGAAAGCAGAGACAATGGTGCCAATCAGACTCTGGGCACCGCCGAACACCACCACCAGGAAGGTATCGACAATGTAGGCCTGGCCGGAGGACGGGCCCGTAGAGCCGATCATGGTAAAGGCCGCACCGGCGATACCGGCAATGCCACAGCCCAGGGCGAAGGTCATACGGTCAACCCCGGCACTGTTGATGCCCACGGCTTCGGCCATCGGGCGGTTCTGTACCACGGCACGGACCTTCTTGCCCCAGCCGGAGCGGTACATCAGCAGGTAAACCCCCAGGGCGATGGACAGGGCAATGATCATCACGAACAGGCCGTTGATGGGCAGTTCCACCAGATCGGTAACCTGGATGGCGCCCATCATCCACTCCGGCAGTTCCACACCCACTTCCCGGGCGCCGAAGATGGAGCGGTAGGTTTGCTGCATGATCAGGCTCAGGCCCCAGGTGGCCAGCAGGGTGTCGAGCGGGCGCCGGTAGAGGTGCCGGATCATGGCCCATTCGATAAAGGCCCCGAGGGCCGCACAGATGAGAAACGCAATAATGATGGCGACGAAGAAGTATCCGCCAAACAGACCGGGCAGGACCGACTGGAAAAACCCGGAGACAAGGTAGGTGGTGTAGGCGCCGAGGATCATGAATTCCCCGTGGGCCATATTGATCACCCCCATCTGACCAAAAATGATCGCCAGGCCCAGTGCCATCAGTACGAATACCGAGAACAGGGACAGCCCGGCAAAGCCCTGCATGGCAAAAATCGACATCAATTCGCTGGTGGTGTATCCGTCAAACATGACCCTTACTCCCGTCGCTTAAGAACACGTGCTTGCGTCCGAGCCGGACGCCGGTGCCCGAAGGCACCGGCCACGGCTGCTTACTGGTAACCTTCCGGGAACGGATCGGGTTCCATCAGCTCGTCGGTTTCATAAACCACTTCATACTGGCCATCGGTTTTGGCGCGGCCGATGCGGGTCTTGGACCAGAGGTGATGGTTTTCGTGGATGCGGACATAGCCTTCCGGTGCCTTGGTAAATTCGATGCCGGGTGAGGCCTCACGAATCTTGTCGATGTCGAAGGAGCCGGCTTTTTCCACCGCCATCTTCCACAGCCACGGGCCGAGATAGGCCGCCTGGGTCACATCGCCAATCACCATGTCGTCACCCCAGGCTTCCTTGAAGGCGGCCACGAATTCTTCGTTGTTGGGGTTATCTAGGCTCTGGAAATACTTCATGGAGGCGTAGATACCTTCCACGTTCTCGCCGCCGATACCGCGGATTTCATCCTCGGTGACGGAGATGGTCAGCAGCAGCGGCTTCTCGTCGGTGAAATCGACACCGGCGGCTTTCATCTGCTTGTAGAAGGCCACGTTGGAACCACCGACCACCGACGCAAAGATCACGTCCGGCTTCTTGAGCTTGATCTTGTTGATCACGGAGTTGAACTGGGTGTGGCCCAGCGGGTAGTACTCCTCGCCCACCACTTTCAGGCCCAGTTTGTCGATGTGCTTGCGGGCAATTTTGTTGGAGGTACGGGGCCAGATGTAATCCGAGCCCAGCAGGTAGAAGGTTTTGGCGCCTTTCTCTTTCACCGCCCAGTCGATACCCGCCAGAATCTGCTGGGTGGCTTCCTGGCCGGTGTAGATCACGTTGGGTGACTGCTCCAGACCCTCGTAGAAGGTCGGGTAGTACAGCATACCGTTGTACTGCTCGATGACCGGCAGAATGGCTTTACGGGAAGCCGAGGTCCAGGCACCGAAGATGGCCGCGACGTTGTCCTGGCGAAGCAGCTTGCGGGATTTCTCCGCGAAGGTGGGCCAGTCACTGGCGCCGTCTTCCTGGACAAACTCGATCTGCCGGCCAAGGACACCACCGGACTCGTTGATCTGCTCAATGGCGAGCTTCTCGGCCTGCACCGAACCAATCTCACTGATGGCCATGGTGCCGGTGATGGAGTGCAGGATACCGACCTTGACGGTGTCGTCAGTGACCGCCAGTCCGGTGGTGTTTACCTCGTCGGTTGCCGGCGTGGCCGCCTGGGCCGACGTGGCCAGCATGATGGATGCGGCCAGGGTGGCCAGGCTCTTTCGCAGCCCTTTGCTCTTGTGACTCCGCCCTCCGGCGGCAATGGTTGTGGTTCCCATGGTCATTCCTCGCAGTGGTTGAAAGCCGGTACCGTGCTCCGCTCCGGAAGCACAGTGCCCACGTCAATCATTCTGCTCAGGCCTGTCATGGGTGCCCATTCGGCATTCACCCCAGCGTGGTACGTCATTTGACGCATACCCGTGCCAGGTCAGACAGGTTACAACCGCAGGCAACCCCAAGGCGCACATCCGTTGCACCGGTTTATGGCACGGTTCTTGTTCCAGCTTTCTGATCCGGTGCGTGACGGCAGCAAACGCGCACCAATTCAGGGCGGCCCGGCGGGCCAGGAGCAGGGCGGGAATGGCAGTAAAACAGAATATTTTTCGGGTCCGGCGTAGCTATAACCAATGGGTAGCCAACCAGACCCTGGAAGACTACGCCCTGCGCTTTACCGCCAAAAGTGCACGCCGGTGGTCGGCTGCGCGGGTCAGCCATACTGCGCTGGGGGCCATCTCGTTCCTGGCCATGGAGGCCATCGGCGGCTCCATTACCCTGCACTATGGTTTCGACAACGCCGTCGCGGCGATCCTCGCGGTCAGCCTGGTGATTTTCCTGACCGCGATCCCGATCAGCTACTACGCCGCCCGCTACGGGGTGGACATCGACCTGCTGACCCGGGGCGCCGGCTTCGGCTACATCGGCTCGACCATTACCTCGCTGATCTACGCCTCCTTTACCTTCATCTTCTTCGCCATTGAGGCCGCTATCATGGCGATGGCGCTGGAAATGCTGTTTGCCATTCCCCTGGTACTGGGTTACCTGATCTGCGCCGTGGTGATCATTCCTCTGGTCACCCACGGCATCACCACCATCAGCCGCTTTCAGGTGTGGACCCAGCCCCTGTTTATCCTGCTGCAGCTGGCGCCTTTCGTTTTCATCATCTACGCAGATGCCTCCTCCATCACCGACTGGACGCAGTTCCAGGGCGTGGGCCTGCCCGCCGACAATGGCTTTGACCTGCTGCTGTTCGGGGCGGCCGCCGCGGTGGTGTTCTCCCTGATTGCCCAGATTGGCGAACAGGTGGATTTCCTGCGCTTCATTCCCGAGCCCACCAATGCTCCGGAACGGCGCCGTTGGTGGGTGGCGGTGATGGCCGGCGGCCCCGGCTGGGTTGTCATCGGCATGGTAAAAATTCTGGCCGGCTCCTTTCTGGCCGTGCTTGCACTGAATCAGGGCATTTCCGCAACAGAAGCGGCCGACCCAACCCAGATGTATCTGGTGGCGTTCAACTACATCACCCATTCCCCCGAGCTCTCGCTGGCGATGGCCGGCATCTTCGTGATTCTGTGTCAGATCAAGATCAACGTGACCAATGCCTACGCCGGCTCCATTGCCTGGTCCAATTTCTTCTCCCGATTGACCCACAGCCACCCTGGCCGGGTGGTCTGGCTGGTGTTCAATGTCGCCATTGCCCTGCTGGTGATGGAACTTGGCGTGTATCGGGCACTGGAAGAGACCCTGGGATTCTACGGCATTGTCGCCATTGCCTGGGTGGGTGCCCTGGTGGCAGACCTGGTGATCAACAAACCCCTGGGCCTGAGCCCGGCCCATATCGAATTCAAACGGGCGCACCTGTACGACATCAATCCGGTGGGTGTGGGCGCCATGATCACCGCCTCGGTGGTGGGAATCACCTGCCACACCGGGGTACTGGGTGACTACGCCCAGGCCCTGTCCCATTTCATCGCCCTGGCGGTGGCACTGGTCACCGCGCCCCTGATTGCCTGGAAGACCGGCGGGCGTTTCTACACCGCCCGTCCGTTTGTGCCCCTGGCCACCGATCACCAACTGGTGGGGTGCAGCATCTGCGAACACCGCTTCGAGCCGGAAGATGTCACCCACTGCCCCGCCTACGATGGCGCTATCTGCTCGCTGTGCTGTTCGCTGGATGCCCGCTGTGAGGACGCCTGCAAACCGGGCGCCGGCTACCAGGAGCAGATGCAGCAGTTTCTCGGGCGGTTCCTTCCGGCGCCACTGCTGTCGGCACTGCGCTCCCGGCTCGGGCATTTCCTGTCGCTGCTGGTGGTCATCAACGGATTTTCCGCACTGCTGCTGTCGCTGATCTACTTCAAAACCCCGGTGGCTTCGCTTGCCGAGGCTACGCTGCTGTCTGTCACCCTGTGGAAAGTGTTCTTCATTCTGGTCATTGTCACCGGGGTGATCTGCTGGCTGTTTGTACTGGCCCATGAAAGCCGGGTAGTGGCGGAGGAGGAATCCCGGCGCCAGACCCGCCTGTTGACCGAGGAGATTGTCGCCCACGAACGCACCGACCAGGCCCTGCAGCAGGCCAAAGAGCAGGCCGAGGCCGCCAACGGCGCCAAGAGCCGGTACCTGACCGGAATCAGCCACGAGTTACGCTCGCCCCTTAACGCCATCCTCGGTTACGCCCAGCTCATGGAGAACGACGACTCGGTACCGCCTCATCGCAAGGAAGCCCTGGGGGTCATTCGCCGCAGCGGCGAATACCTGGCGGATCTGATTGAAGGGTTACTGGATATCTCAAAAATTGAGGCGGGCCGGCTGGATCTGCACCGTGACCAGGTGCGCATCGGGTTGCTGATGGAGCAGTTGGTCACCATGTTCCGGCTTCAGGCCGAAGAAAAGGGCCTGGCGTTTGACTACCACTGCCCTCACCCTCTGCCAGAACTGGTGACCACCGATGAAAAACGCCTGCGCCAGATACTGATCAATCTGTTGTCGAACGCCATCAAATACACCGACCAGGGCAGCGTGTCACTGACCCTCCGCTACCGCAGCCAGGTGGCGGAATTCACCGTGCGTGATACCGGCGAGGGCATTGCCGCAGAAAACATCGAACGCATCTTCCGGCCGTTTGAGCGTATCCGCAATCCCGGCCAGAGCCGCACCGGAACCGGCCTGGGCCTGACCATCACCCGACTGCTGACGGAAATCATGGGCGGCGACATCTCGGTGGAGAGCGAACCTGGCGAGGGCAGCGTGTTCAAGGTCAGCCTGATGCTGTCGAGCCTGCATTCCGCCAGCCCACGCTCGATCTCGACGCCAGCCCGCAGGATCTACGGCTACCATGGCGCCCGCCGGAAAATCCTGCTGGTGGATGACGACGACTCCCATCGTCAGGTGATCCGGGCCATGCTGTCGCCACTTGGCTTTGAAATCAGCGACACCGGCAATGCCATGACCGTTCCGGAACGAGTGGAACAGGAGCGCCCCAACCTGATTCTGCTCGATGTGTCGATGCCCGGGAAAAGCGGCTGGGAGGTGCTGGCCGAGCTCAGGGAAATGAAATACAACCTGCCCGTGGTGATGGTCTCGGCCGACGCCAACGAGGGCCACCATAGCGCCGAGGCACCGCGCCTGCACGACGGTTACATCATCAAACCGGTGCGACTGAACCTGCTGCTGGACACCATTGGCCGGGTCATGGGCCTGGACTGGCGCTTCGAGAAAAGCCCGGAGCCCCTGGCCGCGCTACCGCTGCCAGCCAGCGGCGCGCTTGAACTGCCCGCCCGGGAGCACTGCGAGGCGTTGGCAGACCTGGCCAGAATCGGCCATCGCAAGGGCCTGCTGGAGGCACTGCACAGCTTGCAGTATGCCGGAGACGCCAGTGACGCCTTCGTTCAGGAGATCACCAAATTCACCAACGATTTCCAGTTCGAGAAGATTCTCGAACTTCTTGAGGTAACCGAACATGAAGCATCCTGATGACCGCAAAACCGTGGTACTGGTCGTCGACGACGCCATCGATTCCATCCGCATGATCAATGATGCACTGGAAGAAGCTGGCATGACCGTGCTGGTGGCGCTGGAAGGTAATCAGGCCCTGACCATCAGCCAGAACATCACCCCCGATGTGGTGCTGATGGATGCGCTGATGCCGAATATGGATGGCTTCGAGACGTGTCGGCGACTCAAGGAAAACCCCGCCTTCGCGGACATTCCGATCATTTTCATGACCGGCCTGAGCGATACCGAACACGTGGTTATGGGCCTGAATGCCGGCGGCGTGGACTATGTTACCAAGCCCATCGACACCACCGAGTTACTGGCCCGCATGGCGGTGCACCTGGCCAACGCCAGAATGACCCGCAGCGCCCGTTGCGCGCTCGATACCGCCGGTCAGAACCTGTTTGCGGTCGACCGCGAGGGCAACCTGCTGTGGGGTACCCCGCAAGTATGCCGTTGCCTGCCGCCGCCGGATCACGAGGACTTCCAGGGAGTACGGGAACAACTTGAGGACTGGCTGGGCCACCGACCGGATCCCGGCCACAGTCTGCCCATCCGGTTGCTGGACACGCCCCGCTCCATCGAATATCTGGCCCTGGTGGATGACCAGGAATACCTGTTGCGTCTGAAAACACCCCAGAACCAGAACAGCGCCTCAGCGGCGCTGCGGGAACGTTTTGATCTTACCCTGCGGGAGTCGGATGTCCTGCTGTGGATCGCCAATGGCAAGACCAACCGGGAAATCGGACAGATTCTGGAGATGAGCCCCCGCACCGTGAACAAACACCTGGAGCAGGTGTTCCGGAAGATGAATGTGGAAAACCGGACGGCGGCAGCGGCCAATGCCATTCGGGTGCTGGCAACGCTTTAAAACCTGCCGGTGTTACCGGTACTGCTCCGGGAATCCTGGCACCACATAGGTTTGCTGAAACCGTCGCACCGGCGGTACTTCGCCCTTTTCGGCCAGGCGCAGGTAAGCGTCGTCAAAGGCCTCACGTAGAATGGCCGCACGCGGATTGGCCAGGGAAAACAGCCAGGCGCCATTGCGGCTGCGCATTTCCGATTCGCGAATCTCGGCATCTGTCGTCCGGCTCAGGGTTTCCTGCACCGGTTGCCGGTAGTCCAGCAGGTAATCACCGCGATGACGCTTGAGCATATTGAGGCCGGAGCGATGGTTCGGTGCTTCGGTAATCTGGATATCGGGCTGGGAGGTCAGCCAGTCTCTGAGGCCGGCGTAGGTATAGCCGCCGATCAGAATCACGGTTTTGTTGCGCAGGCGATCCATATGATCCACTGGCGGCACGCCCTCCAGATACCAGGCACTCAGTTCCACCGGAATCGGGCTGATCCAGCTTTCGAGAATGTCGTCTTTTAAAGCGGGAATGTCGGTTAGCCCCATCCACAAATCGATCGTGCCGTTTTTCAGATAGAGGTAGGTGCGGGCCACCGGCAGGTAGATGAATTCCAGTTGGTAACCCGCCTCTGTCGCTACCTTGCGGGTAATGTCCACAAACTCTCCGGCAGGCTCGCCCTTGTCATCCCGATAAGTGACCGGCGGAAACTCAACATAAGCAACCCGTATGGTTTTATCGACAAAAGCCTCCGAATCTGAGGCACGGACAGCGGTGGGATAGAACAAATATGAGAAAACCAGAACAAGAAAAAGCGCCATCAGACAGGCGCGCGAAAGGGTCGATTGGGGTTGTTGACAACTGCGCATGTATACCGCTTTTCTTTTATCTGTTTACCTGAAGGTTAACAGATCCTATGAAAACTGTGCGGTGAAATATGCAAAACCTTGACTCAGAACGCGTGGGTGACCATGTACAGACCGACGCCACCCATCACGATGGTGTAAGGCAACGCCATGATCACCATGCGCCCGTAGGACAAACGCACCAGAGGTGCAATGGCTGAGGTCAGCAGGAACAGGAACGCCGCCTGGCCATTGGGTGTAGCTACGCTCGGCAGGTTGGTACCGGTATTGATGGCTACGGCCAGGGTCTGGAAGTGCTCGTAGCTGATGCTGCCGGCGTCCAGCGCCTGTTTCACTTCGCTGATGTAGACGGTCGCCACAAACACGTTGTCGCTGATCATCGACAACAGCCCGTTGGCAATGAAGAACATGCCCGGCTGCTGGCCTTCAGGCAGCGCCAGTACGTAATCAATGATCGGTTTGAACAGGTGCTGCTCGTGAATCACCGCCACCACGGCGAAAAACACCACCAGCAATGAGGTAAAGGGCAGGGATTCCTGGAACGCCTTGCCAATCTGGTGTTCGTCCGTCACGCCGGTAAAGGAGGTAATCAGGATAATCACCAGCAGGCCAATCAATCCTACTTCGGCGATGTGGAATGCCAGACCAAACACCAGAATGACCGCGGCCACCGCCTGAATCCAGAGCGCCGCCTGATCAGACTTGGTGCGCCGAGCCTTTTCATTATCAGCGAACTCTTCCAACACCCGTCGCACCGGCTTGGGCAGTCGACCGCCATAGCCAAACCAGCGTAGTTTCTCCAGCGCCCAGCACGTGGCCAGACCGGCGAACAAAACCGGAATACTCACCGGTGCCATGTGCAGGAAAAAGCCGGCGAAATCCCAGCCAACCACCTTGGCGATCAGCAGGTTCTGGGGTTCACCCACCATGGTGGCGACGCCGCCCAGAGCGGTACCGATCGCCCCGTGCATCAGCAGGCTGCGGAGAAAGGCACGGAAGTTTTCCAGATCTTCCCGGTGCAGCTCAATCACTTCGTCGTCGCTGTTGGTGTTGTGGTCTTTCTGCTGGTAACCCTTGCCGGATGCCACCTTGTGATAGACCGAGAAGAAACCTACCGCAACGCTGATGATGACGGCGGTGACGGTCAGGGCATCGAGAAACGCAGACAGCACCGCTGCAGCGCTGCAGAACAGCAGCGACAACGCCGACTTGGACCGCACCCCCACCAGAATCTGGGTGAAGGTCACCAGCAGCAGCTCTTTCATGAAGTAAATACCCGCCACCATGAACATCAGCAGCAGGATGACCGGGAAATTGGTCAGAACCTCATGGTACACCGCATCCGCCGACGTCAGCCCGATCAGCAGGGCCTCCACCGCCAGCAGGCCCCCCGGCAACAGTGGATAGCACTTCAGTGCCATCGCCAGCGTAAAAATAAACTCACCGATCAACAGCCAACCCGCCACGCCGGGCCCAAGCAGATACATGACAATCGGATTGATGACCAGAAACAGCAGAATGACCTGCTTGTACCAGACAGGTGCCTTGCCAAGGAAATTATGGGTAAAGCCGGAGATAACAGTCGTGGGCATTACAGACATCTTCTGAGAAATCGGTTTGTTGGTATTGTGCGCCAGAAGACCCGCATCTTCCTTGATATTTACGTACCGGAGTATGGTCCAAAGGTACGAATTTCAGTCCGCTTTTGGTCTTAATAACAAAAAGAAGGCGAGATAGAGCCGGGCACCACAGGAAATTTAAGTAATACTACTTAATTACTGCCGAAACGGCGACGGTATTTTAACCGATTTCTCGATTAACAAGGTAACTTTCTGAACAAATGACGGTCATGCCTAATATTGGATCTGATATTTTCAGGACCGGATCCAGGCAGGCTCCTGTAGCAGCATAAAAAAGTTGGTAACAAAATGACTCTCTAGACCGCATTTCATAATATCCAATCAACCATAAAAATAAATAAAGTTGGTAACTTTTGGGGCATTCTCCGAAAAAGACGCCCAAATTTATCACAAAAAAGTTGGTAACTTTTTTGGCGAGCTTCCAGCGAAAGATTCAAGCTTCCCAAAATGGGTCTCGAAAACGGTACGGATGGTCGTATAACCATCCCGCAAATTGGTGCATTTGCTAGTCAGCTACCGAGACTATAACTTACGCTCGTACTTTAGAAGCCCGCTTTTGCGGGCCAACCATCTCGGCAAAACCACAATGTGCCGCCCATTACCAAGATCCTGTATTTCTGAAATCTGAGAGATGGGCAGGACATAAGACTCACCGGCCATGCTCGCCAGGTAAAGGCTTCCATAGTCAAAATGCCCGCCAGTGACTTTATAGGAACGCGGCGCGGCCTTTCGGATCATTACATCAATCGCACAAGTTTCAGTCATAAACACTTGACGCCTGGGCTCAACCGCCGCACTAGCGATCGGTTGAAGCGCATGGTTAGACAGCCTTTGATTAGGGGCCCCAGCATCCTTCACTTGGCAGTTTTTTGGAGTCGCCATGCCTGCTCGAATGAGTGCGCACGCTTTCGACTTACCAACTGAAACTCTATTGACCCCGACGTTTTTCTAGCTGTCCAATAATTCCCAACTAGTTTCTCTGGCGATCTCGGAGGACCTTCTATGCCCAGTCGTGTAGCACCATAATGCATGCGGCTGCGGGTTTGCTGTAATTCTATTTCTGGTTCATTTAAGAAAACCGTTGCTAGAATGAACTTGTCGCCAGGCTCCGCCGTTACTGACGCAGCGACCGTGGTTGATGATGACTCTTTCGTATACTGGCGAACGTTAATTTCGTCTACTGTTTGAGTAACGATAAGGACCGCATCTATTGGGCCACGCGGTTCGGTTTCCCCATCATGAATATAATCAGATTTAAGCTTCCCGACCCACGTCCCGGTTAAGTTAGGTGTTTTGGTTAGCAAGTGAACAATAGGCCAGTGCCAAGCCCAATGTTTGAATACGAAGGCCGTGGCGGTGAGCACGGCGACAGCTACCGAGAATGGTCCCAAGTAGCTCCATGTCAAAGTTTGCCCTTGTAGCAATAGATAGATAGCCCAAGTAGCGACGACCAATCCTACAATGATGGTTGCATACGCCCTATTCACTTGCTGAACCCGACATGCTGCCAAGCTTTCAGAAGGAACGAATGTGCTCCAGCTTTGGTCCACGGCTGCTCGCTACCAAAAAGCCATTTTAGTCCGCTCACCTCCAAGTAGACCAAATCATCTGTTTCTGGCTTTGTGCCATTCCAAACCTCAGTGATTACAGCTTTTAAGTCGTCGTATAAGTCGCCTTGCTGGAAGCAGCCATCTGAAGCATTGAAAGCCAAACATTCCAACAAAAAAGAGGGCACGTCAGCGGCTTTTCGTATCGCCTCGTCTGTACTCTGCTTCATATCGTCGCGAAGACATTTTAAAACTCTTGCGACGCGTTTATATCGACGACCAGTGCGGCTGTTTTTGTCAACACCATTTGCATAGTGGTCTCCATGCCAGTTAATAATTCTTGAATTATCCTTACCCCTCATTTCGACACCTTCTAAATAGTGCCATGTCCCGTCCACGTTTTGCTTCCCGGTGTACCTATGATGCTCTAGGAAAACCGCAACGTCCGCGTCTAGTCGAGCAGTGTTAGAGTGGACGTCAAATGCTTTTGAGCCAGCGGTCACTCCGTCGGCGCCAAATTTGGCGCGTAAAGCTTTTCCCACATCTTCGCGAAATGCTTTTAAGCCGTACTTCACTCCACCTGCATGACCTAAGTCTTCTGGTTGAGGCGGCTTACCATTCGGATATTTTGAGAAGAAACAATCGTGGAGCACCACGGCAATATCAATGTCACTTTCGTTTCTAGTATTGGTATTGTTTTTATAAGAGCCTGTTCCATATACGCTTATTCTTTTGCCTTCCAGAGGAGCATGCCCGGATATCGCGTCGTTCACCATTCTTGCGGCCCGATCTGCCTTAGCTTCTTCACTATCGCTTGGTGGTCGAGACCATCGAGAAAATCGGTCATTCCAGTACTGAGACATAATCGCTCCGAGTATTGGTGAACTTATGGGTTACTATCGTTCCTGAATTTAACACGAGCCTAACGTTCACGCCGGGAGAACCCGGACGCTAGTAGAAAGAGACATCATGATTGTTATTTGTCCCGAGCTGGCGCAACACTATCCGTCCCACGGTTTTGCGATCTGTGAAATACTTGCCGGAAAGCTCTAACTGACAATTACCTTCCAACTGAACGCGACGCACGTCAAAAATCGTCGAGCCACAATAGCTTGGCCATGCGGGATTCTTCGGGTCAGCGCGATAAACGTAGTACAGTTTCTTTTGCCCGGCTTCCATGCTGGGCGTTGTGTCGAGCGTGACAGATTTCATCGTTTCACCATGGATATCGATTTCCGTGGAAAGCAAAGTTTGGCGAACTACAGCTCGAACATCTATGGCCTTTCCATCTTCGAGGGTTATCTCACCCTTCCAAGTTCCATTCAGGTCAGGGTAGATGGATTCGTTAATATACCCTATGAATGCCCAAATCTTCCGCGAACACGAAGGGAGCATTAGTAAGGTCACTATAAATGTGCTGACAATTGAGGAGATCGTGACGACCTTAAATAGAGAATAATCTGGAAGCCATATGGCCTGAACAAAGGCGTAGATTCCGATGCTCAAGGCGACAGTTGTGTACGCCACATACTTGAGTAGTGAATCAAACCGGATAATCCGAACCATCTAGATTTCTCCAATCCTTGAATATCGGTGTATGCAGTTCTTACCGTTACTCTTCGCAGATAGAAGAGCGATGTAGGACTGACTCAGCGACTGACCTACCCCCGCTGAGAGAGTAATCCCCTCTGGAGCAAACTTGCAGAGTTCCGTGAAAGCGCGCTCAAAATCAATATCACTTTCTATTGAAGCTGCCACACCGTCTGCAGCACAGAAAATCACCTCAAACCCCTGCCCCTTGAGGAAATTGGATATTTTTTCCGTGGCACCTTTCATCTCATCACAGAATTGAGAGAGCTTAGCTGTCGCATTTTCAAGATAGAGTGACGTGATCTTCCTGCCCACATCGTCTCCATCTATTGAGATGTAGTTCAAATTAACCTCTACGAATCTGAATGGCATTGCTTTGAGGAGCTTGCATCAAATCTCAGCCGTTGCTTTAGCTTTTTCCCAGCGGGCTAACGGGCGAAATTTGTTCCTGCTCAATCCATGGTAAGCTTGCATCCTGACACTTACCAAGAGCTTCATAAAGCGCCGAAATGGCCGGATAACCTCGCGCTGACTCAACCGCCTGAATCAACCCGACCACGGGAATTTCTTTGAGGTCGTCACCATCCTGAATTGATATCGGGGCATCTATCCCCATAAGGTATGGCTGAATATCAAGATCAAGTCGTCTCGCCAGAAACGCTAGGATTCTGTAGCCACCCACGTCACGATCACCCCAGTGATAAACTGGCACTTCATATCGGATTTCAGAGATGATGATCTCGATTGCGTGCAGCCAGGAACGAGGCGGAAACCCTGCGGTGTAAATGACGACCCCCGCATCATCGATCTCCCGTACATATCGCTCAAAGCTGGCTCGGTTCTCAATGAACAGCAAATACTTTGGTCGTTGGCGCCACTCAATCCCTTTAATTTCATCCGGGGAAACACCGATCCCGTAATGGAGCGCGGACAAATCAACAACACCTCGGCAGAATAGCAGGGCGCTCGCTTTAAACCGCATTGGCATTGGGTATTTGCTGATCCCAAAATACTCCAGCAACTTCGGCCCATCGTCCATCAGGCTTGCCACGTCATCATCCAGTTGACCGAGCATCAAACGACGAATCAGATTCGCGAAACTCTTCTCCTCAAGCTTCTTGGAGTTACTAAAGAGCATCGTGCTGAGGGTTCTCATATCAGGGACTGGCGAGGCGTCTTCTGACTGAACGATCCACTCTACCACCTTCATTGCATCGAAAAGCCGCTCGGATTGCTGTCGCTTAACGCCATTGAATGTCTTGTTGGCTGACCATGCCTCCGCTATATCTCGCTTAGTCGTTTCCCACCAGGGGATATTGAACTCTGTGGCCTCAAGCTGTTCGAAGGCGAGCTGTACGTCATCCGCCAGCGGGGTTAGCCCTTGAGATGCCATGAGCCGGCGTCCATCAGTAATTTGGACCGCCTCAATATGCCTGAATGCTCCCAGAGCCACTCTGCGCTGATACTGAATGTCGAGATCCTGCAGCGCTTCTAAATTTTGGTGGAGAGCTGTCTTCGCACTATTGTTGAGTGCGAAGTACCACCGATAGGCGTGATCTGTAATGCGTATCCGTGCCTGAGGCACAACACCATCTGGCTTATCAATGTGCTTAATCAGCTGCGCAACGAATGTCTCGACATGATTACTCATACCCCAGTGATTGTCTCCGCATTGGCTTTTAATTCAGCGGCTCGCTCAGTGACAAGCTCAGGGTGATAAACAGGGTTGCGTTGATCAATCAGCTCCTGCCCTCCCTCAAAAATCTTGGTGTGGTCGATAACCACATCACGGCCTTCTCGGCAGATGGTGTATATCTGGTCCATTTCCTTGCCGATCTTAAGGGTGACCTCAGGCGGGGCTGCCACAATTAGCTGCAGACCAATCTCTTTCAGAAAGGCAACCGCGCCACTGGCGTTCCCACCATCCATATTGTTGAACGCTTCATCCAGGAGAACCAGGGAGGCACCGCGAGGTGAGTTTTCACGAATCTTGTAAACATTCATGAAACTGGCAGCCAGGGCGATATAGGCGGGAGTCTGCTTTTCTCCGCCGGAACCGGTGCTTTGCATTTCGGTTACCCGGCGTTCTTCCCCCGTGTTGGGATTACGCATTTTCATATCGTATTGGAAGAACGAGCGGTAATCCCTGATCTCATTAATCAGGTCATCCCCAGAGATCAGAGCCTCTTTCAGCAGTTCTAGGGCCGGATGCTCTGAATCTTTCTCGAACAAGGTGCCAACCAACTCGGCCTGCTCCCTATCCACGGTTGTTATGTATTCGTAAACAGTGGCCAGGCTCTCGGTCTCACGGAGCTTGAAGTGAAAGCTGTAGATGTTGTCGTGGAAAGGAATTCTTTTGAGAACACTGTTGAGCTGCTGAAAGGTGTACCGCATCTGCTCAAAGCGGTTTTGAAGCTCCCCAACGATGATGCCTCGGAAATTCATTTCCATTTTCTCCGCAGCTTCCTGAGCGGCGTGTCGATGATCCAGTAGCTGAGCAGCAAGGATACGATCCACCCAATCGGCGCAATCGGTCTTAATGAGACGGTAAGCTTCCGGGTCATCACCCTCAAGCTTGGCTGCCTCAAGAAGCTCGGCCCGATTGGCAATGTCTTCAGAAAAAGCATTGGTGAATTCGATTACCTTTTCACGCAGATTTCCGCGTGACGTCAGCTCTTTTTCCCGTGCAGTCTGTCTTCCCCTATCCGCCTCATTTCGAATCAGTGCATAGCGACCCTCAGTACTCTCATGTTTCTGTTCATAGGCTTCCCAGCGTTCCAGCGCCTTATTCGTGTCGTGCAATTCAGATGTCTCTGTCTTGCGGCGTTGCTCTTGGGCCCTCTCCAGTAAAGGACGAATCTGCTCCAAGTCAGCTTTCAGGCTTTTGATGGTAGCCTCTGCCTGTTGTTTGTCGTTTCTTGCCTGTGTGATTTTTTCATTGCAGTCATGATAGTCCTGGTCAGCCCTCTCTTTGGCTCTCTTAAGACGCTCATCTTCAGAGGTAAGAGGTTGCAGTTGCTCCCTGGCATGAGAGAGAGTTTGCTCATAGGCTGCTAGGCTTTGACTTTGCTCTTGCAGCGCGACGGCGCCATCGGTTACCGCCGCACAAAAGCCCGCCCACTGACGGTTAAGCTTGCTCAGCGTTGTCGCCGGGCCATTAAACCTGGCTACTCGCCGGGCCAGGCTATCAAGCTCTTCTTCCAGCCGTTCCAACTGCTGAGCTTTGGCATGTTTACCAATCAGCAGACCGTCAATTTGAGAGGTGCCGCCAATCGTTGCGCCGCCAGCCGTTAAACCGGAAGCCATCAGTGCTTTACGTTCGCGCCTGAGTTCTTCACGGGTTGCGGCCATCTTGGTTCGATCCAAGATGATGTTCATGAAGCCCCGGGCTACCGGTTCCTGGGTTTCGATCAGTGTTGAAACCATTCCTGCAGTGGGTGATTTGTTTTCGCGCAAGGCTAAATCTGGGTTGATAAGGCGTGCTCGCCTGATGCGCGGGCTTTGTTTTTGAGCGACTTCGTAGATCTCAAGAGCGTGACCGAAATCTTCTGCTGCAACTACGAGAGCTTCACGATTCGGCCCGAGATAGGATTCAACAGCTTCTTGCCACTCTGAATTGGTAATCTCGCATACGTCACAAACGGGCACCGCCTGAATACCCTTCTGCTTTAATAGTTCAATGGTTAGGCTGGTTGACGCATGAATGTCCGAAAGCCCCTTCTTCAACCTTTCAACTCGCGATTGAAGTGCTGCGCCAGCATCCTTTATTTGTTCCAATTCATGGCTGACATGTTTATCTGCCGTTTCAAGCCATGTGGAAATTTCATCTAAGACCAGTCTGGCATCCAGAAGAGCCGCAGTGACCGTGCCGGTATTTTCGTGATCTGATGGACTGAGACTGGCAATGTCAGCGCGGGCGAGAAGATCGGAACATTCGGTCCACCGCTCCGCCAGTTGTTCAAAACTGACAATGTCTAGAGTGTCAGCAAAGCTTTGGCGACTGATATCATCCACCGCTTTTCTGAGGGAGGTGTTTAGCTCAGCGAAACAGGTAGTTGCATTCGTGACATTTTCCTGTGCCGCCTCGACGGTTTTACTCAGACTTGCAGCATCTGAGTTTTGCCACGCTATCAGAGCATCCTCGTGACGCTTTTTGAGCTCAGGCAGTCGAGGGGTTTGTTGATTAATCGTCCGTTCTGCTTCATCAAGCTTGTCTAGCTGCTGATCCAGACGATCCTCTAGACCGCTGTTTCTTTCATCAAGCCGGGCCACTTCAGCCTCTTGTGAGACCCATAACTCAAAGTGAGCATCAGTCCGGTGCTTCGTCACCTTATCTGTTTCAGTGATCAAAGCTTCACGAGCCAGTTTGTGACTCTCCGCGCGCGTGATTTCATCCTCAATGCGGCGATGCTCAAGCAGATCCTCACGAAGCTGCTCTGTTTCTATGGGTTCGGGTGGCAAAATGAAATCCCGGATAAACGAATCAATCGGACTATCCATCTTCAGCTGCAACGCACTGGACAATGTTTTGACCAGCATTTCGGGCTCAATTTTCCCGCTGCGCGTTTGATCAACCGACATCATCTCGGCGAACTTTTCGCGCATAATCCTTGCCCCGTCGATCATCTCGTAGCTCATCGAACCCCGGTACTCTTTGGCGGTCGACTTCATACGATCAACGAATTCACGCCACGGTAAAAAAGTGTCCTCCGAGGATAAGAGGTCTACCTCCGAGACATGGCGCCCTTTGATGATGTGACCACGTGTTTCAATGCTGGCCGATTGCTGCGTAGCGTGGATAGAGACCCCAAACGAATAGGGCTGCTGGTGGTGGTCGTACCAATTCAGAAAAATGTAGGTATTGGCACTTTCCCGCTCGAAAGTGGTGACATCGTTTTCCTTGAACTCGCCCAGGGCGTAGCTTCTGGCAGAGCGTCCCGACGCTTTTCCGTCAGAGGCCGCGTTGTAGCTAACACGCCTTTGGTCTCCACCCATCAGAACAAACTGGATGGCATCAAATATCGTTGTTTTCCCGGCCCCATTCTCACCCGACAAGAGAGATGCGGCTACACCCACATCCAGGGTTTCCAGATCCAAGAGATACCACTGTGCGAAAACAAAATTTTGAAGGAAATGCGCTGGCATTGGGTTATTCGGCGTTGTCATCAGACGCCTCCGCAGGGTCAGTGGTCAGGTGTGGCTCATCTCCGGGTTCTGAGTCTGGAGCGTAGCTGTTCATGAAGTTTTCGAGCGATCCAAGAAAGGCCGGGCCTACCACTCGCGTTATATTGGGCAACACCGTCACATCAGGAAGCTTGGTGTCCGGATCTCTGGGCCCAAGTTCAATGATGCCCCTCTTTCGAAGGGTATCTAGGGCCTCGATGGTAGCGGTCAGTATCGGTCTTTCACCTTTAACTTGCTCATACTGATTAAGCAGCTCCACGGTTGGCGGCGTGACGCGGCCGAGGTCCGTGCGCCCCATCGAGGCCTCAGTGTCATACATTTTGCGCAATATCAGCAGAAACATGGTGGCCGTGACATCCAGCTGGCTTCCAGTGCCTCTGGGCAGCACCCCCACATACCCAAAGTTGCGATCGTAATACCAGTCCATGTCCAGTGCATCGAATAGCTTATGGAAGTATGTGGCATTGTCCTCGCAGACTTTGAAGTGCTCTTTCTGCCCTCGCTTACCTTTCCAGGCCCACTGCTTCTGGAGCAGGTAGGCAGCTGTTTTTCGAAGAGTGTCGGCGTAGTCGTCAGAGTTTCGCGACGCAATTTCTTTCAGCTCTCTCAGCACAATGTCATTAATCATTTCGTGATATCTCCGAGAAGGCCTGCCTGGTGATAATCAATCGACGACCGGCCATGTATTCAAGCTGTGTCCATTCATGCTCGTCGAAGGTAACGCTGTACTCAGCTAATAGGGGGTAAAGAGCGTGGGTTTTAGAAACACCTTGCGCCAATAAGCGCAGGTGCAACGCTGCCATCATGTCGTCAGCAGTCTTGATGGTCAGGTCATCGGTGGTCATCTGAGCTTGGTCGCCCATATTTGTCTCAATAAAGCTCACCACCCGGTCAGGGTCATACCTCTGGAAGTGTATGTGCTCTTGTTTGAGCTGGTTATAGGCTCGCTTTTCCCACAGGGGTTTGGATTCCTTGCGAACCGTTGCGACCGCCGGTACCGATTTCGCCTTAGGTTTGGCCAAACGGCTTTCGGAAATCAGTTTTTCGCTGATCACCGGGCTGGGCAGGGTTTCAATCGAATCATCCCGACCAATACGATCAAGCAAATTCTCGATCTGTTGGCCTATATTGCTGGGAGTGTGCACGGTGTATTTAATTCTTTCATGCATTCGACGGGTAATGCGCCGCGCATAGTCCTGTGTTTTTTTGAACAAGGGCCCAATACCGTCAAACGCAAGACTCAGTCGATCCAGATCGGCTTCGACCGTTTCAGTCGATGGATTCGCTATATCGTCCCACTGGTATGCCTTAGCACACACCTCCAACCGCTCCGGATTGAATCGTATATCACTTACCAGCTTGCGAATTTTGCTGGCGTGAAGGTTGGGGTTGCCCTTCAACGCGAGTTTCTCAATGTTCGGCAGAAATAGCTCACCCAGGTACTCTTCGAAGTAGAAATTGAAGTTCCCACTGCCTGACACGTCTCCGCCGCTAATCACATGGTGTATTTCGCGAATATTGCCCACGAGGGCTCGGAGGCGGTTGAGGAAGCCTTCCATGTCATCGGCTGCTTTCCGGATCAAAGACCCATTGGCCGGATCCTTAACCACTTCGGCAAGATTAGAGCGCACCGACAAGCAAACCACACCAAGCGATGGGTGTTCAGCACCCATACTCCTGAGGAATTGCAGTAGTCGCCTACCTTCTTGAGCCATCCAGACCACATAACGGTATCCGATTTCCAGCTCTTCTCGGATCCATCCTGTATCGCGCAACCGGTAGTAAACATAATGTTCTGGGCTTTGCGGGGTGGTTGCGGCCTCACCTGATTCAATTTCCAGGCGTAAGTGACTATTGGCGAGATAGTCGCGAAGAAAAACTCTCACCTGTTGTGGCGTCGGCTCATCCGCCAGCTGCGCCGGATCAAGAAACGCATCGAGCTCTACTAGCAGGTCGAGCATTAACCGCCCATTATCGCCAGCGATCGCTTTGAACAAATTGGTGTTAAGTGTGGCGAAACTCACCGGCTCATCCCTCGAAGATTGACACCCGAACTTACGGGGAACACTATATTTTATACACCCCTATATTTTATATGGGTAGCTGATATTTATACAGTATTGGCTTAAAATTCTGGACATATGAACGCAACCAGCAGCTAAAGGGCCCTGCCATGCAGTATTTGCAGTACATAAAACCTGCGATCAGCGAAGATACTAGCACTCTGTCTGCAGCGAATCTGGCTGGTCGACGGATTGAGGCCGGGGCCTTTTCGCACCCACAGTGGCTGCGTTTGTGCTTCATCGAACGTCAACTGTTATGGGAGCGGCGGCTGACCACGACCATGCTGATGGAAACGTTCGGAATTTCGCGGCCTCAGGCTCAAAAAGACATCAAGCTCTATCAGCAGATCGCTCCGACAGCGATGAAACCCTACCAACTTGGCATTCCCTACCATCAGCCAACGGAAACCTTTGAGCCGGTGCTGTTATCGGGCGAAGACCTCCAGTGGCAGTCAATTGAAGATTACGCGCCGCCCAGTGCTGGGCATGCCACAGAAATGCCAATGCTTCAGCGCCGGCATGATTTGACGGTTCTGGCTCGATTGTTGTCGGCTATTGAACACAAGCGATCTATCGAAGCTGTGATCGCAACAATGAGTTCCCCAAAGGGCCGGATCAGGCGTTTAACTCCGACAGCTGTTGCCTTCGTTAACAACCGTTACCACATTCGTGCCTTTTGCTGGGACCACATGGGTTATCGAGACTTCCTAATTGGCCGTTTCAAGAGCAATCCAGAAGTTGTTACGGCACCAAGGAGCGATAAAAGCTCGGGAAAAAATGCGTCCGCTTTCGAGCAGTACAAGGGAGTACCACCTGAAGCAGATACCGATTGGGAACAGATTGTTGAGCTTGAGTTGAAGCCGAACCCACACCTCAGTGGTGAGCAGCAGGCATTAATCGCGTCTGATTATGAGCTTGAAGAAGGTGGCGCCTGGAAGCGGGTCACTATGCGCAAACCCTTGATCGGGTATTTCCTTGTCGACAATCGCATTCCTTCGAGCAAGGTCGAATACGAAATGGCTGTCCATGATAACCCTATAGCTTGGCCTGTCTTTGCCTATACAGCAGATTCGAATAGGCCTGCACACGAAGTTGGGTTCAAACCTGACTAAGCCGACAACTGCCGGCTTGGTCCAGTTCCGAACGGTACTCAGGAGCTAGCGAAATTTTGGTACCTAAGGTCGACTCTGGATGCATCCAGGGGCGGTAGAGCAAGCTGTCGCCCGGTTCGGTAGAATAATAAATTGGATGCTACAGGATGGGATAAATTGCCTTACTCAAGACCTCAAACGCGAAATCAATCTGGTCTCTACTCTGTTCTTCAGAGCGTATCCATCTTACCTCGATACCTGCATAGTTTGCCCAGTCGAGAGCCTGCTTGAACCTCAGACGACGATTGGTCTTTGCGCACAGTTCCATGTATTGGTTCACCAGGCGGTATTGGTGGCGCCCAGCCCGGTATTTTCCCAGCGTGTACGCTTTCTCGCTGTGCTCAAAGGCGTCTGCGAAACGTTCTGCTCTGTAGAGGCAAATCGCTCTAAGCCATGGGCCAAGCCAAGCCAGCTGTTCTTCCAAGTTGGCCAAGGATAATTCTTGCTCGAACCGATCAACGTCCAACTCTGTTGTCCGCGTATCTCGCTTCAGTTCAAACCCTCGATTGAGCAGGCGCTCAAACTCCCGGCTGGGAAACCAGGCGGAGCTAAACAACATTTGATCCATGCGGGTGACCACTGGATACTGTCCAATATCACGTGCGAGCTTCTCGATAACAACCGGCTTGAATGGGTTTTCGGGATCACCAGCATAGAGCTTTTGAAGAGTCTCAAGCGCTCTCTTTTTCTTGAACTGGAAGAACTCTGAGTAGTGTGAGCATGCTCCTTGCCACACCGGATCTGGGAGCTGACTCAGATCGTCTGTTTTATTTGCCCGTTTGAGCTCGTTTCGAAACTCCTTCACTTCATCGGCAATTGTAGTGAAGTAGAGCCGCACGCTTGTAGTCAGTTGCTTAAGCACGCCCACTCCATAGACCGCCAGAATGTCCTTGCATACAGCCGTCGATATTCGGGCCAGTGTAAGTCGCAGCGCAATGGATGAGCTCAAACTCTCAGGGATCTTTCGAGTACCTTCCTGCAGCGCCAGAGAAGACTGGAAATTGGCCAGCAACGAAGGCAAGGACGGAAACGCATCGTCTCTTACCCAGTTTCCAGCATTCTCAAGGTTCTGTTCTAACGTTGGATTATCTGAGGCTGGGCCTCTTCCGGGAGCGTGGAATTGTATTTGTGAACAATCCGCTTCGGAATAGATCCAGCGAATGACCTTAGCCATCGGCCAGACAATCTCATCATCAGTGGAGATGTCGGGAAGAAACATATCCAGATAGGGTACCAAGTCTTCTCCGGACAACTTGTGCTGACGAAGCGAATGGAATGTGGCGGCTTCCACCAGAGCTGATGTGGCGCGAGTGAACAGAAAATACAGCAGCGTATCGTTCTTTGGGCGGTATGTGCCTTCCTCGATTATCGTCCGGTTGTATTCTCGATATAGATCAGCCAAGACACCCAGGATTATCCCTCGGACCTGCTTGTCGTCCAGATACTGGGAAAGGCGTTCATCGAATGTCGCAAGAGCCTTCTCAAAATTCTTTGTGAGCTGGCCCTCTTCGTCTTTGAGTCTGCTCAGTAGCTTCTGAAAACTTCTAGCCTTGTCGCGGAACTCGGAGTCGCGATCGTACTTGGTGGGTAATAACCCGAAGGCTTTGAAGGCATAGGTGACCAACTCACCTTGCGTTGGGAAACTGATGGATTCTGTCATATTCATTTGGGAGGCAAGCCCCCAGCAGCGTGGGGGCTTTGAACCTTTCCGCTTCCTTATCGTTTGCGATTTGGGTTCAGCTGGCCGCCACGGTTGCCATTAACGTGGGCGTTGGCCGGATTTGTTCCATTAGTACCGCGATTCGAATTCAGTTGATCCGAGTGGTGATTCGCGTTTTGGTTTGTGCCTTTGCTACGTGACTTGGACATATCTGTTTCTCCTATCAGTGAATGCGATGTTGCGGTTCAACTGTAGACTCAGACGCCCATGCTCGGCTGCTGGAATTTTTGCGACGGTTTTTTCTGGAGCAAGGCCCGGCTTGGCCGCTGACGCCCAAAAGCGGTCATTCGTTCACTCTCAGGCGTCAGCTCTCACGTAATCGACTTTGATAGAAAATCTTTGTCTACGGAAATCCGTGTTCAAGTTTGGCGATGACGCTTCTGAGAATTCGAATGCGTGCGAGGCTATCCATGAAATCGATCGGCCTCTCGTTCCCGAGAACCTTAATCGGTTGGTTTAGCCAGCATTCTGCTAGCTTCACATCGCCATCAAACGCCTCAATGGCCGCTTCCCTGGCAGCTTCCCGCTGTTCCTCCAAGGTATTGATTTGATCCTTCACGAGCGAATCTCCAATAGTTTCTCACTGCTTTCTGTAAGCATCAGTCCTGTCAGTAATAATAGCCCGGCGACCTAGGTTCCGGGCTATCCAAGATCGCATCCGATACCGCTACCAATGGGTCAATGCAATCTGCCTTGATCCGAGCCCAAGCAATCCAGTCTGCAAGTTCCTCACTTGTCCTGCCATCACTTACCGCTGATTGCTCAACTGCATCGATATATTGTCGTAACCGTTCTGCTTCCAGCCACTGCGCAGCACTCGCCTTCAGCTTCTCAAGTTGAGCCAGCTCTTGTTTCCGAAGCTCCACTTGACGGTCATACCGGTCTTTTGCCTTTTGCCAGGCGAGACGCCTGCGTTCCTGTTCTTCGGTGCGAATACGTTCCTCTTCAATCAGGTCCAATGCACCGGCAACAACCTGGTGCAGCCTTTGCTCCAACGAGGTCTTAGGGGTATCACTCCAACTTCTTGAAGGATAGATGCCGATTGAAATCGTCAGCTTCCCGGTCGGGTGGTAGTCATAGTCAGGCGGACTTGGGTAATGATATCCGGCTCCCCAACGATTTGGAGATCGTCGCCAGCGCTCAATGGCTTTTTGCTCCGCTGCGGTTACCTTATGTTTGGTTCTGGCAACATGCTCGCTAATGGCTATTGGCAACGAGGTGTCGCCAATTCCTATCAAAGTACGACTCTTCTCAGGATCCACCCATACTTTTATACCTTGGCGCTCAAGCGCTTTTATCAGCGTATCGCCTACCAATAGTGCCCTATTGATGGCGCCGTGAGTCACTTCGAAATCGAATATTTCTGCCGACGCTGAGCGCAGCCCCTTGTAGTTGTCCCACCCTGCCTTTCGCTTTAATCGCTTGGATGCAGCTTGTATCAGTCGATGCGGTGACTCCAGTTCCTCTGGCACCGCGATTAGCCCGATCCGTTCCTGGGCGGTGATGGCCTTTTTCCGAGAGGCATCGGGGTTGTTCGGATCATAGGTGGGCGATCGGCTAAGAGGCAGGGAGTGATTCTCAAACTCCCTGGCGGTAGGAAGCGGGAGTTTTCTGGGGGACTTCCCAGCATTGATTTTTGCCCAGTAGCCCCTCGGCGGCAACGGTATTCTGTACTTACGACACACCTTCCCCAACGCAACATCAGAGATCCCGTACCGAGGTGCCACTCTGGAAACCGGCTCAGTCCATACTTCCTCGTAAAGAGACTCCCTAGTAATTGCGGCGGTCGTTTCCACAGATAGCCTCCTCCACTTTGCAGGTTACATTTTTCTTATATAGCCGAAGAACCGAACGAAGACCTACCAGTTGTCTAACACCGACCTGGTCACAGACAAGAGGGTTGATCATGACCCAGGGGCTCCGTCCCCCATTTGTTGGCATCCGAAATGCTGCCTGAACTTTCCCATGTGAAAGTTTTGAAAGTAGACTGTAGCCCGAATCATCAAGTTGCCCAGGGAAGGGATATGGCCTGTGATTTCAGAACCACAATGTTTGCAGACACCGCGCTAACATTCCTCTAGCACCTGCCTGTGCCCAAACGCTCGAAAACCTGAATTCAACACCGAGAACAGCATGCAGCAAAACCATCATCAAAACCTTGTCGGCTTCATCTGGAATATCGCGAATAAACTGCGGGGCCCCTATCGGCCGCCCCAGTACCGGCGCGTGATGTTGCCGATGATTGTGTTGCGTCGTTTTGACTTGGTATTGGCGGAAAACCAGAAAAAGGTACTGGCTGAGAAGGAACGTCTGGAAGCCCGCGGCATAACCGGCCCTGCATTGGAAAAAGCGCTATCCCGCATCGCCACCGATGGCCGCAAACAGGAACTGTTCAATACCAGCGGTTTCACCTTTGAAAAACTGTTGGCTGATCCGCCGAACATTGCGGGCAACGTGATTGCCTACATCCAGGGTTTTTCACCCCGCGCTCGGGATATCTTTGACAAGTTTGATTTTGAGGCTGAAATCGCCAAGCTGGATGAGGCCAACCGCCTGTATCTAATCCTCAAGGAGTTTTGTAGCAGCGAGATTGACCTATCACCCAAGACCATCAGCAACCTGCAAATGGGCTATCTGTTTGAAGAGCTGGTCAGAAAGTTTAACGAACAGGCCAACGAAGAAGCCGGGGACCACTTTACTCCGCGTGAAGTCATCCGATTGATGGTGCAACTGTTGTTTACCGATGAGGAAGGCATTTTCGCACCAGGCATTTACCGGAGCATCTACGACCCCACAGCCGGTACCGGTGGCATGCTCTCGGAAGCTGAAAAGTACATTTGCGGTGACGGTAACCATGAAGGGTTGAACCCTGATGCCCACATCGAGTTGTTTGGCCAGGAGTACAACCCGGAATCCTACGCCATTTGTTGCTCAGACCTCCTGATCAAAGACGAACCCATCGATAATCTCATCTATGGGGACACGCTGGGCGTGAAAGACGCCAAGAACAAAAACAACGGCTTCGTACCGCACGATGGCCACCCGGAGAAGAAATTCCACTACATGCTTTCCAACCCGCCTTTTGGGGTTGAATGGAAGCCGGAAGAAGATTTCGTTCGTGAAGAGTACGACGACCAGGGCTTTTCCGGGCGCTTTGGTGCGGGTCTGCCCCGAATCAATGATGGCTCGCTGCTTTTCCTGCAACACATGATTTCCAAGATGCACAACCCGCCGAAGCTGGTGGATGGTATCAATGAGGGTGGTGACGGCTCAAAGATTGCCGTGGTCTTTAACGGCTCTCCCTTGTTTACCGGCGATGCCGGTAGTGGTGAGAGCAATATTCGCCGTTGGATTATCGAAAACGACCTGCTCGATGCCATCGTGGCCCTGCCGGACCAGATGTTCTACAACACCGGCATCTACACCTACGTCTGGATTGTCAGTAACCGCAAGCCCGAACACCGCCGAGGCAAAGTGCAGCTAATCGACGGCACCCGCCATTACAAAAAGATGGACAAAAGCCTGGGTAACAAGCGAAACGAGCTGGCCGAGGAGCATATCCGTGAGCTGGTGCGCCTGTACGCTGAACATCAGCACGATGCGACCTCTGTTGTACCCGTACACAGCAAAGGCTCATCAAGGCCGACAGCAACCGAAACCCGTACCGTCAGCAAGATCTTTGATAACCACGAGTTTGGCTATCTGAAAATCACAGTGGAACGCCCGTTAAGGCTGAATTTTCAGGCCAGCCCCCAGAGAATTGCTCGACTCGACGAACAGCGCGCCTTTGCCAACCTGGCCACCAGTAAAAAACGTAAGGACCCGGCAGCCTATCAGGCAGAAATTGAGGCGGGTAAACAGACTCAGGCTGCCATAAAAGACCTGCTGGAAGAGCTGGATGGCGACACCTTGTACCGGAACCGGGATGAATTTGAAGCCGTCTTGAATAGAGAGCTGAATAAGGCTTTGAAAAAAGCCGACCTCAAGGTAGGCGCTCCGGTGAAGAAGGCGATACTGGCGGCGCTGTCAGAGCGAGACCCAGAGGCCGACATTTGCCGCGACAAGAAGGGCAATCCAGAGCCAGATCCGGAGTTGCGCGATACCGAGAACGTGGTGTTGCCCGCTGATATCAGCCTGCCCTTGCCGCTGAAATACGACAACGAAACCGGTCATGACAAGCTGCTTGCGTTGGTAAAGGACCATTGCGAGACCTATTTGGCTGCTGAGGTATTGCCCCATGTGCCGGATGCCTGGATTGACCACAGTAAAACCAAGGTTGGTTACGAGATTCCGCTGAATCGCCATTTTTATGTGTACGAGCCACCGCGTCCGCTGGAAGAGATTGCCAGCGAGATTAGCCAGTTGGAAAAGGAAATCGTCGCTATGTTGGCAGAGGTGGTTTGATGAGTCGGTACTCCCCCTACCCTGCATACGATGATAATGGGTTTCCAAATCACTGGAAGGCTATGCGCTTACGTTTTGCTGTGACGCTGAATCCCAGCAAGAATGAGATCACCCTATCCGATTCAGAACTTGTTTCATTCATTCCTATGGATGCTGTCGGCGAGTATGGCGGTATTCGACTAGATGAAGACAAGGAGCTGGCGCAGATCGGCAGCGGCTATACCTATTTTCGTGACAACGATGTGGTTGTCGCGAAAATCACTCCCTGCTTCGAGAATGGAAAGGGGGCTATTGCCAAGGGACTGGCAAACGGGTGCGCCTTTGGAACGACAGAACTCCATGTGCTACGAGTCGATCTGGATCTACTCGATCCGGACTTTCTGTTTTACGTAACGGTTTCTGATTGGTTCAGAGATCTGGGTGAGTCAGAAATGTATGGCGCGGGAGGTCAGAAACGCGTGCCAGAGGACTTCATAAAAGATCTTATCACTGGCATTCCACCGCAAGGTGAACAGCAGGCAATAGTTGATTTCCTTAACTACAAAACTACTCAAATTGATTCACTGATTGCTAAGAAGCAACTGTTGTTGGGCAAGCTAACCGAGCAACGAACGGCCGTCATCAGTGATGCAGTGACCAAGGGGCTTAATCCGTCAGTACCCATGAAAGATTCAGGTGTCGATTGGGTTGGAGAAATCCCGGCGCATTGGACGGTACCTATTCTCGGATATATCGCCGAGGTGAGAGGGGGCGTAGCGAAAGGTCGCAAACTACCAAATGAGGAAACGGTGGAAGTCCCGTATCTGAGAGTTGCAAATGTCCAGGACGGCTTCATTGATCTCAGCCATGTTACTAACATTGAAATTTTGGCTACAGAACTGGAGCGGTACTCCCTGAAGACGGGGGATGTACTGATGAATGAAGGTGGTGACAACGACAAACTTGGTCGTGGAGCTGTTTGGAAGGGTGAAATCGACCCATGTCTTCATCAGAATCATGTTTTCGCTGTGCGTCCTAGGATTCCAGAGTTTTCTGATTGGCTAGCTCTGCTTACGCAGTCGGGTTACGCCAAGTTTTACTTTTTTACCACCGCAAAACAGAGCACAAATCTGGCGTCGATTTCCTCCAGTAATATCAAGAAATTACCAGTATTGCTGCCTCCGGAAACCGAGCGAAGAGAAATCATTGACCACGTAAAGACTTCGTTGGATAAGCTAACGAAACAGCGCGAAAGAGTTATCCAAGTCATCGAGCGACTCAAAGAATACCGCTCTGCCCTGATCACCAACGCAGTCACCGGCAAAATTGACGTGCGGGACTTCTGCATACCCACAACCACTGAGCAAAGGGAGGTTGCCCATGGCTGATACGCCGTCCACCAATACTCACCACGAGAGCTTTGAAGGCATCCGCAGAGAGGATGAGCATGGCAACGAGTTCTGGTCAGCCAGGGAGCTGGCACCTCTGCTGGAATACCCGCAGTGGCGGAATTTTGTCCCGGTTATTGATAAGGCCAAACATGCCTGTGAAAGATCCGGGAACGTCGTTGCAGACCATTTTGCGGACGTGCGCAAAATGGTTGGTATTGGCTCTGGAGCGCAACGTGAGGTCCCGGATGTACATCTTTCGCGGTATGCCTGTTACCTGATCGTCCAGAACGGCGACCCTACGAAGCCGGTCATCGCCAACGGCCAGACCTACTTTGCTATCCAGACACGCCGACAGGAGCTGGAGGACAGCGAGCAGTTCACATCCCTCTCCGAGGATGAGAAGCGCCTGGCAATCCGTAAGGAGCTTATTGCCCACAACAAATACCTGGCGGCGGCTGCCCAGGATGCTGGCGTGGAGACCCCATTGGATTACGCCATTTTTCAGGATCATGGCTACAAAGGGCTATACGGGGGGCTGGGCGCCAAGGACTTACATGCCAGAAAAGGGCTCAAGAAGAGCCACAAGATTCTGGACTACATGGGGAGCACAGAGCTCGCTGCCAATCTGTTCCGTGCTACACAGGCAGAAGAGAAGCTTCGCCGGGACAACATTCAGGGTAAGCAGAACGCCAACAAAACCCATTTCGAGGTAGGCCAGAAGGTTCGGCAAACCATTGGCGAACTGGGCGGTACCATGCCAGAAAACCTGCCCACGCCGGATAAAAGCGTCAAACAAGTAGAAAACGCTCAGAAGAAGCTGGGAAAGCAGCAGAACGACGATTCTGACCAAGAGTAGTCGCTGGAACCCAGCCCAGTTTTAAAAAGGAACATAGGTTATGCACAAAGAAATCGACTTTGAGAACGCCATAGAGCAGGCGTTGATCACCCAGGGTGGCTATCAGAAGGGAGATCCCACCAGTTTCGATGCTGAAACCGCCTTGTTTCCGGCGGATGTCGTGAGCTTTGTGCAGAAGACACAACCCAAGATCTGGGAGCGGTTGAACAATCTGGATGCGAGCAAGGCCGAGAGCATGCTCTTGGATGCGCTCACCAAGGAGCTGGCTGCAAAAGGCGCCCTGACTGTGCTGCGTGAGGGCTTCAAGTGCGTCGGCAAGTCGGTGAAGCTGGCTTATTTTGCTCCCAATACCAGTATTGATACCGGCGCGGCTGAACGCTACGCCGCGAACAGGTTTACCGTGGTTCGTCAGGTACATACCAAGACGGGCGCAATTCCTGACATGGTGCTGGCTGTGAACGGCCTCCCAGTTGCCACACTGGAGCTGAAAAATGCCATGTCGACGACTGGATGGACGGTAGAAAATGCCAAGTCCCAGTACCGCTTCGAGCGGAATCCCAAAGACCCGCTGTTCGCCTTCAAAAATCGCTGCCTGGTGCATTTTGCAGTAGATACCGAGCAAGCGTTTATGACGACCCACCTGGAGGGTAAGGATACCTTTTTCCTGCCCTTCAACCGGGGTTTTAATTACGGCGCTGGCAACCCGCCGATGGAAGGTGATGTTCGTACCGCTTACCTCTGGGAAGAGGTACTGGAGCGGGACAGCCTGATGGATATTCTCGCCCGTTTTCTGCACCTTCAGGTGGAAGAGAAAACGGTCGTGACCGAAAAGGGAATCAAGCGCCATCGCAAGGAAACGCTGATTTTCCCTCGGTATCACCAACTGGATGCCGTAAGGTCTCTGACTCAGCACGCAAAAGCCAAGGGCTCCGGCCATAACTATCTGGTACAGCACTCTGCGGGTTCCGGTAAATCCAACTCCATTGCCTGGTTGGCTCATCGTTTGTCCAGTCTGCACGATGCCAACAACGAGAAGGTATTCCATTCCGTGGTGGTGATTACTGACCGCAGGGTACTCGACCAGCAATTGCAGAACACCATCTTCCAGTTCGAGCACAAGTTGGGCGTCGTCCAGAAGATCGACGAGAATACTCAGCAACTGGCCAAGGCGCTGGCCGATGGCGTGCCGATCATCATCTCCACTATCCAGAAATTCCCCTTCATCAGCCAGGCCATCCGCACGCTAGAGCAGAAAGGCAAAGGCATTTCGATTTCGACGGAAGGCAAACGCTTCGCGGTGATTGTGGACGAAGCCCACAGCTCGCAGAGTGGCGAAACGGCCATGGAGCTGCGGAAAATTCTCAACAAGGATGGCATCGAGTCAGCCATCGCTGAGCAGTTGCTGGACATGGAGGACGAGAGCCTTAGCGAAGAGGCCAAAAAGGAGCTCATCCGGGAGCAGCTCAAACGTGCCAAACAGCCCAATCTGAGCTTTTTCGCGTTCACCGCTACCCCCAAGTTCAAGACCATGGCCGTGTTCAACGAGCCGGGACGAAACGGGGAAGCTCCGTTCCATCACTACAGTATGCGGCAGGCTATTGAAGAGGGGTTTATTCTTGACGTGCTGGCCCACTACACCTGCTACAAACGGTATTACAAGCTGATCCAGAAGGTGGAAGATGACCCTGAAGTACCACGTCGCAAGGCAGCAAGGGCGTTGGCACGCTTTGTTTCCTTCCACGACTATGAAATTGCGCAGAAGGTTGAGGTCATCGTTGAACACTTCCGCACCCACACCCGCCACAAGATCGGTGGCCGGGCAAAGGCCATGGTAGTGACCAGCTCTCGTGAACATGCGGTGCGCTACAAGCTGGGCTTCGACAAGTACATCAAATCTAAAGGCTATACCGATGTGAAGTCCCTTGTAGCCTTCTCGGGAGAAATCGCTCTCAAGGAATATGCTGACAAGACATTTACCGAAGTCGGTATGAACGAGGGCATCAAGGAGTCTGAGCTACCGGATAAATTCAACACCGAGGAATACCAGGTGTTACTGGTCGCTGAAAAATACCAAACCGGCTTTGACCAGCCACTGCTTCATAGCATGTATGTGGATAAGAAGCTGTCAGGCATTCAGGCGGTGCAAACGCTGTCACGGCTTAACCGAACGGCCAGGGGTAAGACAGATACCTTTGTCCTGGACTTCGTGAATGAGCCGGATGAAATCTACAAAGCGTTCAAACCCTATTACGAGGTGACCACCAAGGAAGAGGATACCGACCCGCAACAGCTCAATAACCTGGCTCACACATTGTCTACCTGGCAGATTTTCACGGAGGGCGAGGTGAGCGCTTGGTGCGAGATCTGGTTCCGCAACCGACTGAACCCGACGGGCGGCGAGCATAAGAAGCTGAACAGTTTGATTGACCTGGCTGTCGAGCGTTTCAAGAAATTGAGCGAGGAAGACCAAGCCCTGTTCAAGGGGCAATTGGTCAGCTTCCGTAACCTGTACGGCTTCGTTGCCCAGATCATTCCTTATCAGGACTCGGACCATGAGAAGCTGTACACCTATTCCCGCTTCCTGCTCACCAAGCTGCCTTACACCACCGATACGCGCACGGTGCAGGTCGATGATGAGGTAGAGCTGAAGTACTACCGGCTTCAGAAAATCAGTGAAGGAGCCATCGACCTGAAAGTAGGCGAGCCGGAAGCCCTGTATGGCCCGACCGAGGTTGGTACCGGCCAGGCTGAGGAAGAGGTGCAGTTATCGACACTGGTCGACAAGCTCAACGAGCGATTTGGTACTGAGTTTACCCCGGCGGATCAGCTGTTCTTCGATCAGGTAAAGGAAACCGCCGTTGCCAACGAACAGTTGCGGCAGGCCGTCATGGCTAACAGCCTGGAGAACTTCGAACCGGTATTTAACAAGCAGCTTGAGAACTTGTTTGTCGAGCGAATGGACGGCAACGAAGACATCTTCATACGCCTGATGAACGATGCGTCCTTCCGCAATATCGCGTCCCAGTATCTGATGCGGGCTGTGTATAACCAGGTTAAAACCAGCGTTGAGACGGGATAAGGCAGGCGAAATGGAATCATGGGAAGAACTCTTCGCTGCGCTGGAAGCGTTTGACGAGGAACAAGCAGAACAAAAACGAAAAGGATTGAATGACTTCAATCTGCTCAGCTCGGTTCTTTCCGTCAATGATGAAGTCCGGCTTCATACCCGGTTTATCTATGCTCTGCTGAATCCGAAGGGGAAGCATTATCAGGGAACGCGATTTCTTGAACTCTTCCTGAAGGCTATCGGACGACAGGATTGGCTGGATCTGACATCTGTAACCGTGCTGAAAGAACATTGTCCGGATGGCCAAGGAGATCAGATTGACCTGTGGATAACTGATGGTAAACGGCAGATCGTTATCGAAAACAAACTCAATGCGCAGGACCAGCCCCAGCAGGTTGCGCGTTACCTTGAGGTGATTAATGCCACGGATCCGGCACAGGCAGACGACACGCTGTTTATTTACCTGACTAAAAATCGACAGGCCCCCTCCGCCTTTGGTTTGGGTGGGTTAACGGTTTGTCACCGGACATCCCGTTTGCTCAACACCAACAGCCAACCGGTCGCTCACTATCAAAATCTCAGTTATCGAAAAAATACCGGGCAAGACAGTATTCATACCTGGCTTGAGTCATGTGCCAACGCGATTGACCGGCAATCTCACATCGCTTGGGCGTTGCAGGATTATCAGGCAGTGGTAGAGCGGGCAACGAAGGAGTATGTGAGCAAGGTGAAAACGCTAAAAGACGTTCTCGAAGAGGGCATTGCCGAGGGAAAGCGACACCATGAGCAGGCAATCCAGTTGGCCAGCGAGTTACCGGCCATACACGCTAGTTGGCTTGAGCAGGCGTTGACGACCAATCTGGAAGAACTATTCGAACCGTGCGTAGGTAACGGTGACATGACCAGGATCGGCCCGGAAAATGCCGAGTTGCTGAATCCTTTCGTCCATAGCACCTTCAAGGATGATGCTTCCAGCCTCCTGTACGCGCCCAAGTTCAATTTTTTCCGGCCGGGTAATGGGACACGCAACCGCGGCGCCTTCTATAGACTGGAGACCGGTCCCTGGGCAAAGGAGGCGGTTCTTATGTTGTTTTACGGCTCCAAGATGCTCCATGTGGGCTGTCTGCTGACAGAGTATGCTGATCACTCTATAGAGGGCCTGATGCCGATTATGAAGCTTTCAGAGCCTGGTGCACTGAAAAGCAAGATATTTCCTCAGGTCATGACATACGCCGAAGCCCTTGAGTACCAGGGCATCACCCACCTTGCCGATTTTTCTAACAGCCCACAGCGGGAAATTCTGGGCGAACTTTTAACAAGCTTGGGTTGTGCTGGTAGCACGCCCTTATCAGAAGGAAACGAGATATGAGCTACGACGCTAACTTTGATCAAACCCGACTCAACCAACTGGCGGAACAGTACCTGGCAGATAATCGAGCAAAAGGGGAAGTGTTTTTTCTGAGTGATTCCGATGATAACCGCATCGATCATGCTCGTTGGCGGTTCGAGGAGGCTGATCATGATTCATTGAAGGATTCCGGCTTCAAGCTGCACTTGATGGAGTTGCTGGATATCTTGCTGGTGTATCGCGCCGAGCACAATAAACCGAACGCTAGCCAGGGCGTTGTCAAAGTTCGCGGCAGCGATCTGGCAATTGAGTGGCTGCCACGGACCAAGTTTGAAGAACTACGGAGTGTGTGAGCCTTTACTGATATGTCACTAATAGCAGTTTCTGAGCCGGACGAAACTGCGTCCGGTATATCTCCAGAGAGAACGGATAGATCATTCGATTCCGGGCTTTATGGTAAGACACCGCGCTCCAGCTGCCCGATTAACGTACGGACTTTCTCAATACCCTCTTTGGTCTTCATCAGTGAGCCTGGCGCACAACCTCCCAAACCATGTGCCGGCGAGGACAGCCATCTGTCCGCAGCTTTGCTGTCACCCTCAAACAACTCCACTGCCTCTGTATAGGCCAGGCTCCTGAGATCGTCGGTTGTCATTTGATCACTAGTCATCGGTGGATCTCCAGTTGCTACAACACCTGAGTGTTTCAATCCGCCCCTTGCCAGATATCAATATATCTTCTCAATCCCCGGCTAAATTCGCAAAAATGGACTTCCAAATGTGTCAAAAGAAAGCGCCTAGCACCCTTTTTGCCCACTGCTCCACTGACGCAGAGTCCAGTATCAACTTGTTGTGATCGGAAACCCTCTGGTGAGGTATACGTTTGTATCCTTCTGAGAACTCCCTATCCAATTTTTTTGTTGGCCAACATAACGATTTTTTGACCAAAAGCTGGCATAACTCCTCAACCTTCGAGCTCCAATCGTAAACGTCATTTGGTTGTCTTATAAGCAACGTCGACAGTCTTTTTTCCTTATCTGTGGTATCTACTTCCACGAGCGCGTATATCTGGTGCTCATATTTCAGTACTCGATAAACCACGCATCTTGGATTGCCATCAGGTAAACGATATTTGGAATGACCTTGCAATACAGGCAATTTTCGGATCTCTCCAGAGAGCACTTCGCATCCTTTTGCCTCCAGGTGATCAACCATTGAAACGAACGCTTTGAATCTATGAAGATAAAGATGAGAGTCATCGCTCTGGTCATCAATACCATCAAATACACCTGCGGGAATCTCCCCTCTGATGGTAGGTTCGTCGGTGCTTACTTCAATGTGAGCGTCACCTGCTACATGTATCTCTTTCGTTCCTTTGCGCCCCCCGTTTCGTCTCCGACCGTCATAAGGCTTACGAGTAGTGTAGGCAGGCTCGGAAAATGACAGTATCACTGGTGGAACTTGAAGCTGATATTCACCAGTATCCGATGAAGCTAGCTCATCATCGTTTATTTGTAACTCCTCCGTCGGTAGGCCGGAATCCTGAAGATTCATAGCATTTCCTGTTTGCTTTTCACCAAGCTTCGGATCAAAAAACTCGACCCGTTTCGAACTGTGGGTACTCAGATTTTTAATGCTATCAATTTCATACACGAACATGACTTCAGATTCGGGGAGGTACTGTCCACGTAACGATATCTTTACGTTTTTTAAAGCAGGAGGATCAAATTGAAAACGCCAATGTCGATAACCATTAAGTTCCTTGCCTTCGGTCAACTGGTATTGAGCAATACTACCGAATGATCGTCGAACGTCATTATCCAGAAGAATCCAAGCCAAAACCCTACGCTGTTCCGTGTTACCACGAGGAGTCACGGGCAATGAACAAGTCGGTAAAATGTGAATCTCTTTAGTGTCTGGCTCCTCACCTGATTGAATATCAAATTCTTCTTCCAACCCATTTGGTCTCATAGCAAGCCGAGTCATGTACGAATAGTGAAAAAAGAGAACTCTGGCCAACTCAATTTGAGGCAAGAAGAACTCGACACCACCAGACTCAAAGTGGAAGCACCACTGCTCATAATCTTCCTGCTCGCGGATATTTTTGATTGGACAGTCGCCTATCAGGCATTGCCCCCACGTAGTCGCGTCATGCACCTGAATTTCCTTTTCGTAACCTGCTCGTGCCACATCACCTGTCGCTGTAATGTTGAGAAGCCGCCGTCTTGGCATCAATCCCACTTGGGAGAGACTGAAGTGCTTTTTGCGCTGACCAGGGTCGAGCTTAATATTAATTCGCCAGTCTGCGGTGCCGAGACGCCGGTGTATCGAACCGATTTCTTTAACTCGACTGTTGTCCTCGATTCCCTTGATTATTGGAGTTGTCATCATTTTCTTCGAGGTCATTCAAGTAATCTCGTGCTTCTTTGGTGAGTCGCGTTTCACTGAGCCCGGCAACGCGTATTAATCGCCAACGTGGTGGGTGATCGAACTCCTGCTTGAGTTGCCACCATGCATTTCTTAGCCGCCTCATCTGATAGTCGGGAACGCTCTCGGTGTAGCGTTCAAGCAACTGCTTGGTCCTCGGCAACCGGTTGATCTGCTTTTCCAAAGTGGAGAGCTTACCCAACTGCTTCAACAAATACGTCTGTGACCGCCGGGCCCCTCGTTGGTCAGCCCACAAAAATGTCACGATTTCCCGCAACTTACTCTCGTATTGCAGATCCCGTCGCCGCCAGTCAACCCTCGGTTTTCTTTTATTAACGTTTACTCGTGGCTGTGTTTGATTTGCCTGTTTCAGCCAAAGTCGATCGTACCGGTACAATCGTGCGTAAAGCGCAGGGGCTGCCGAGCGGGCCTTTTTCGGTGGTTGCTCTGCCAGCATTTTCATCCAATGTTGCTGATCTTGCGTCAAACATTGGTTCGTGCCAGTGGGAATCCCCACTGTTGACCCTGGTGACGAGAGCGCTGGCAACTTTCTAACACTGCCAATAACATCGACAATCGACCAGCCCTCTGGCAATAGCGCGTGGTGAACAATAATGTGTTGAAGGTAGTTGAAGGATTTCCGATGCTTCCGGAACATCGCCCGCAGCCAGCAATAATCCGAGTTCCGATCTATCCCCAAACCATATCGCCGCAAAAACTCTGCAGACCAAAGAGAGGTCACGGCCTTGGCAATCTCACTATGGTTGATGTGAGCTTGACCGCGAATAAAGCCACGCTGAATAGCCAACCAATGATAGTAAATAGACCACTGCTGATAACTCGGTGACGTGGCCGGCTGTTGTCCCAATAGTTGCCTGACCTGAGCTAGAATCATCCGAGATTCACTACGAGCTGGCCGTTGGGGAAATAATGGGCAAGTATCAGGAGAAGCGTCGTGGTACCGATGTTGATCCGCTAAGGGACGAGCAATGGCCGTATTGATGAGTTCGCCGTGCTTTTCACAGCAGTCCACTCCGGCTATCTGCCACTCCCGCCTCCAGAAATATTCTCCAAAGGTATGTTTTTGCTTCTTCAGACACCCGGAACAATACCGAACATGACCCGGCACCTTCACAAGCGATGCGGTTAAGCCCATCGACAAGTGCACTGCACCTCGGGATTCTCCGGCCATCCATGCCAGACATCGTTTGCGGCGTTCTTCCGGGATAAATGGGGCATACAAGGGGAATAGAGTATGCCGATAGGCAATCGTTTCAACGGTATATTCAGGAGGCAGCCAGGTAGAAATCCTTTGCAGCTGGTTAGGCAAATCCAGCGTCGCAATGACGTTGCGGTTACCATACACGTCATCCAGCAATTCCTTAGGGCTAACAATCCCTTCCCGAATTCCTGCCCTGGCCACTGTGCTGTATATCAGCTCTTCAGGATATGGAATCGGGAAATTCAGCATGGCAGCTAGGCCTGGTTACCAGAACCCAACCACTGGGCGCTGTTAAACACCAGCCCCGATTGCTGCGCGGCATCCAGCATCTCGTCTTCGTTCGCCGCTTGAGAGTGCATAAAGCGCAAATCATCTGAGTCGAGGGTTTGCCACTCTTTCACTTTGACCGATTTAATTTTTTGCTTTTCCGTCACCGGCCGCACCTGCTCGGAAGACTTGTACCACTCAAGAATAATCGGCATCAGGTCTTTTAGCTGTATGTCAGGGTGCTCCTCAAACGCTCGTTGAATTAACGGCTCCAAAAGGTCTGATTCATAGCCCATATCAACCAGCATATTGTGCAGCCGAATTGCTTGATCGTTCCCGTTGTACTGAACAGATTTTCGGATCTGATCTTTGCTCGACTCCAGAAGGATACTGAGTTCCAGAATCTTTTTATCCACATCAGGGATCGTGAGGTCTGAGTATTGGGCTATTTTGCTCGGGTCTCCGGAACGCAGAGCTTCCATCATCGGGTGAATCGGCTTCAGTTCGTCGTGATAAACCTTTTCCATGATATTGGGTGTGATTCGCTCCGCGCCTGTTACAATTGCTCGAATCTGGGACAGGACGAACAATTTGATCACGACATCCATTATCCCCTGAGACAGATCGAACCAGAGGTCTCTTAAATCATCCAACACGGTGTCACTGGCTTTAGTAAGCCACTGATACTTCCAAAGCTTTCTCGTGAATGCACCCCACTCGGTTTGGTCTACATTTTTGTCGGCTGTAGGTTTACGCAGTGGTTCCCATAATATTGATCCAAACCCCGCTCCTCGCCGCGCAGATCGAAGATCTGTCTCAAAAATCGGTCGCGCCTTTGGTGTTCCAACCATTACCACTGGTACGGAGATTTCATTTACCAAAGTTACGAAGAAGTTCAGCATCCTCTCGGCTCCCCCGGCTTTACCGAGGTTCAGGTGCTGCATTTCGTCAATGACCAGTAACCCAATCGCGTAGGTGTTTGCCAATTGCGACATCAGCGCAATCATTGATTCTACGCCGTGACGCTTTTCACCATAATGCCGGACATAATCTGTCCCAAGGATGGAATCGATTTCCCGAAAAAAATTGTGGCAGAGGCTCTTAAGAGTGCCGTCATGAGGACAATCGATTTTCAGAAACACAATCTGCGTGAAATTGTGTTCCGGGTGATGGATCATCTGTGGATAGGTTGCCAGGATTCGATTTAGCGAACTGGTTTTTCCGGAACCGGAGCACCCGATGAATGCGAGGCTTTTCGCAGTCGACTCCACGTGATCAAAGCGAAATGCCTTCAAGTCTCCGCTCTTGATTCGCTCATATCCGTTCTGTAGGTGGGCCGAAAGATCACCAGTGGCAATATTGCGCCCCACATATCCCTGACGCAGCATGATCGAGATTTTTGATTCAAGCTCAATGTGACGCGCCAGCGGCTGAAAAAAACCGTCCAGGAGCTGGGAGATAATGTGCACTCGTGTCTGGCCGTCTAGGTATACTTCTGTCGATCGGAGCTCGATAGCCTCACTGAGCCCGGCTATGAGCTGTTTACGGTCTGGTATTGGCGGTAAGGCCTCAATCAGTGGATTGCCATGATATGACGGTATCCCGGTGTCCTGGTAAACGGCCCTCACCATGCCTGAAGGTAAAGTCATTCATCGTCTCCAAACAGCTCATCCAGAAAATCCGGGAAGGCGCCATCGTCGGGCTTGCCATGTAGGTAGGTTACATCAGATTTCGGTTTACTAGTGTCAGGTTGCCGCGCCTTCGTTTGTTCAGCTCTTTGAGCATCTCGCTCTTGCTTGCGATTATCACGTATGCCTCTGACTGTTGCGGCTTTCGATTGCTGTTTATTGATGGCGGGGCGCGAACGCTCAGCGTTTTTTATAGTGTTGCTGACCAGATTTTCCAGGTCCCGTTTGCTGGTTGTCTCGGCCACTTTGGCAACGCTCGTCGCTTTTCGTTGTTCTTCCTGACTGGCCCATAACTCCCACATGGACTTGCCGCGAAACTGGCGCGAACGATCTGTCAGAGAACACACCCAGTATTCCGAACCGTCTTTTTCCGGGAACAGATAAATATAATCAGCCACTGCAGGATCATAAGCTGCCTGAAGGCCTGTGACTCTGCGATCTCCGTTCCTGTGCAGCCAGCCAGATGCTAATAACTCCTTAGACGTGTAATAAGCACCAAAACAGCTAATCCCCAAATCAGAAAGGTGGACTTTTTGGCGTGGCAACAAAGCAATGCGCAAGGCTTGTTCCGATACGTTCTTCAAGCGACCGGTTCGATTCTGTATACCCCAATTCCAGATGTTGAGAGGGGTTAACGCCATATCGTTTGGCATGTCCGGATCGCGGTCGTACTTCGACAGCACTGCATATTGGTTCCTGTGAAGAATCGAGGCGAGCATGATTTGGGTGAAATCGTCCAGAGTGAGTGTTGCATCAAGCCTGTAGTCCTTTCCGCCCTGTTTTCTGACTTTTGTCCCTGTCACGACACCCGGCGCAAACGGCTTGAATTCAGCTTGCAGGGTTCGGAAATAACGCTCAACTATCCCTTTCGCATCTCCCCGGTAAGGCGGTGTAACCTCAATGCGCACGCCAAACGCTTTCTCCAGGGATTCAATCTGATGCCCGAGTAATTCGCCACGGTCCGCAAGGATGGCATCTGGGATTCCAACGGTTGGCCACTGCTCTTGCGTAATCTCCAGATCATAACGGGCGCAGAGTTCAGTCTTGTCTGACATGGACGTAGTCAGAGCACTCATTGCTGTGACATAGGATGGATTTTCCAACCCTATGTAAAAGCCCGCCACCATGCGACTAAAGACATCAACCACCACATACAGAGTCGGACGACCGATGATCCGTTGCCGGTCTGCCGATAGCAGGTAAACATCAGCAATCGTTGCATCAATTTCATATCTTGAGCCTGGGCCCAGCACTCCTGCTGTGGCGGTCCCTATTAACGGTCGTATATCTTTCTGGTAGGAGATTCTGTTCGCTCTTAAGCGAATCCGATCGGCGTTCTCATACTCTCGGTGGTAGAAATATCTTATTTGAGTAATTGTTGGATAATCTTCGGGCTGCACGTTCGGGTTGGCGGCCTCGAACATGTCGATGAATCGTCGATGGGCGTATGGCAGGGAATGGCCCTTGTCGTTCAAGTAGTAGCGATCAAGTACCAGACGGAACATCTTTGCGATGGAGGCATCAACCGTAACCCCGGTACCTGGTGAGATTTTTCGGGGTCGACCCAGTTTCTTCTTGGAAATTTTTTTCTGCCCTTTTCCCCCTGATTTTCGGTAGTCCGGCAACAGAGAGTTGGGCATTGCTCCGCGCTGCCAGTACTGCCGAAGATTTTTATAAAGCGATTTCTTGGGTTTGCCGGTTTCGTCGCTATGCGACTGAACTAACCGGCCCCTGCCACTGCGGTAATAAATTTCTTCATTAGCAAGCAGAGGCGCTATTAATTCATATCGCTGGTCCCGAATCACTTGGGCTTTACTGCCTTGTTCCACGGCTAGCGAGGCGAGTTCCGAGTAGGGATCTTCTGCCCGGCTAAGTAATTCATCCAATATCCATTGCTCGATCTCAACGGTTCTGACCAGTTCAGGCCACGCCTTATCTGAGTCAATATTTATCCAGATAGCGTGTTGGCCATCCAATACCAATATGCGATACCGCTCCTGGCCGAACTTGAAGACGTCATTGATTCGCAGCATAACTTGCCCTCAGCAGCGCTATGTCCTCTACTACCTGCAGGTCTTGTGATACAAGCTTGTTCCAAGGAATGGAGATGTCAAACGTTAGTGCTCGCAAAGCTACCAGCGCCCGTAGTCTAGCCAGCGATGTGCCAGGCTCAAGTGAGTAAGAGTGGTCAATCAGCATTCCAATCTCCGGGAGCCTGGTATTAGGGTTATCTGCGAGCGCACTGACATAAATCGGCAAGCTCTGAAATAGGACCTCCAGGCTCTCACTTTGCACTCGTGCGGAATAAAGCAGATCCAGATTTGCCATTATGGTGGCGGGCATCTGCTTCTCGGTGATCAGATACCAGGGGATACCTTTAAGCTTCCAATACCGACGCTCAATTTCCAGTATTTCTACTGTTCGCGGATCCATTAGATCGGAAGAAACTTTCACCTGGATGGCCATGCTCTGTGGCCCAGTCGATGAAGAAAGGTCGACCAAAAAGTCACTGGACATGATCTGGTGGTATCCGCTTACTGCCGGATGAGAAATTTTCGCTTGCTCAGCCAGTGAGAGAGTATCTTCTATTCGGAGAGGAAACTGCTCACGGATATCGATGACATCCGGGTTCCATTCTAGTAACAGAAACGCGGCGAGCTCTGTATCGGATAGGAAGTGATGAGTTCGTCCTGTCAGGTGTCCCATCACTCGATGCGAACGGCCGCTTGAGGGTAGATCTCTGACGGTCAGCCAAGGTTGATAATCTTTACCTCTACCTTTACCGCGTTCTTCTTTGATCCACTTTTCAGTTTTCTTGTCGATTTTGTAGTTGGCCATTCTCTATCACTCCCGAGGAGAATAGAGTGATTCTGGCACACGGACCGCGAGTTACCAACTTTATTATAAAGTTACCAACTATTTTATGTTGTTACCAACTTTATTATTATCCCACAGCTCCGGCCCATTCTAAATGGTGGCCTATTCCACCGTCACACTCTTGGCCAGGTTCCGGGGCTGGTCCACATCCGTACCCTTCAACACCGCCACGTGATAAGACAGCAACTGCAGCGGCACGGTGTACACGATGGGCGCGGTGATCTCATGCACGGATGGCAGTTGCATCACGTGGATGCCTTCTTCCGGCTTCACATCCGCCGCCTTGTCGGCAAACACGAACAGCTCACCGCCACGGGCGCGAACTTCCTCCAGATTGGATTTCAGCTTTTCCACCAGGTCGTTGTTCGGTGCCACCGTGACTACCGGCATTTCACTGTCCACCAAGGCCAGCGGACCGTGTTTGAGCTCGCCGGCGGGATAGGCCTCGGCGTGGATGTAAGAGATTTCCTTGAGCTTGAGGGCCCCTTCCATCGCCACCGGGAACTGAGAGCCGCGGCCCAGGAACAGGCTGTGGTTCTTGTCCATAAACGCCTTGGACATCTCTTCAATGTCGGCATCCAGGGCGAGGACATCACTCACCTGCTTGGGCAACTGATGAATGGCAGCAACGATGTCTGCCTCTTTCTCTTCGCTCAGGCCATTGTGGCGTGCCAGCGCCAGGGTGAAGATCAGCAACGCGGTCAGCTGGGTGGTGAACGCCTTGGTCGACGCCACACCAATTTCCGGACCGGCCTGGGTCATGATGACCAGATCGGATTCCCGCACCAGGGAACTGCCCGGCACGTTGCAGATAGCCAGAGCCGCGCGGAAGCCCGCCTGTTTGGCCTGGCGCAATGCCGCCAGGGTGTCGGCGGTTTCACCGGACTGGGAAATGCACAGGAACAGGGTGTCGGGCTGAATCACGTGTTTGCGGTAGCGGAACTCCGAAGCGACTTCCACCGAACAAGGCACGCCGGCCAGTTCCTCAATCCAGTAGCGGGCTACCATGCCGGCATGGTACGAAGTACCACAGGCGATGATCTGGACGTGACGGACGTTATCCAGCAGGTTGGCCGCGTCGGTTCCGAGCGCCTGCTCCAGGACCCGGCTGTCGGTAATCCGGCCTTCCATGGTGGCCTTGATCACTTTCGGCTGCTCGTAGATTTCCTTGAGCATGAAGTGGCGGTATTCACCTTTGTCTGCAGAGTCAGCACCGTGTTCAAAACGGGTAATGGTCCGCTCCACCGGCTGACCACTGCGATCGTGAATGCGGATGCTGTCCTTGCGGATATCGGCGATATCGCCCTCTTCCAGGAACATGAATCGGTCGGTCACCGGCAACAGGGCCAGCTGGTCAGACGCGATAAAGTTCTCGCCAATACCGACGCCAACTACCAGAGGGCTGCCCTCGCGACAGACCACCAGGTGATCCGGCTCATCGGCGTGAACAACGGCCAGGGCGTAGGCACCGCGCAGACGCTGAATGGCCGCCTTTACCGCTTCATAGAGTTTGCCCTGTTCACGGAAGTATTTCTCGATCAGGTGCGCGACCACCTCGGTATCGGTCTGGGAGGTGAACTCAAAACCCTCGGCCCTGAGTTCATCCCGGAGTTCCTGGTAGTTCTCGATGATGCCGTTATGGACGATGGCCAGCCGCTCGCCGGACATATGGGGATGGGCATTCACCTGCGAGGGCTCGCCGTGGGTGGCCCAGCGAGTGTGGGCGATACCCAGGTGACCAGCCAGGGGGTTTGCTTCAATGGCATCAGCCAGGGCCGCAACCTTGCCAACTTCCCGGGCTCTCTGCACCAGGTGCTGGCCATTGATGACGGCCATGCCGGCGGAGTCGTACCCCCGGTATTCCAGGCGGCGCAAGCCCTCCAGCAGAATACCCTGGACATCCCGTTCAGATACCGCTCCTACAATCCCACACATGCTGTTTTCACCTGTTCGTTAATCGTTGGTTACGCTTTTTTCGGCCGTTCCCAGCCGGCGATGTTACGCTGCTTGCCACGGGCCACCGCCAGTTCCCCTTCGCTGATATCGCGGGTAATGGTGGAGCCGGCACCAATGGTGGCCTGTTCCGCTACGTTCACCGGGGCGACCAGTGAGGTATTGGAGCCGACAAATACCCCGTCACCCAATACCGTCTGGTGTTTGTTCACACCATCATAATTGCAGGTGATGGTACCTGCACCCACATTCACATTACGGCCCAGTGAGGCATCACCAACGTAACTGAGGTGATTGATCTTGCTGCCCTCACCCACCACGGCCTTCTTGGTTTCGACAAAATTGCCAACCTTGGTGTTGGCGGCCAGTTCAGTGCCCGGGCGCAGACGTGCGAATGGCCCGATCTGGGCGTTGGCACCCACTACTGCACCTTCAATCACGCTGTTGGCCTTGATCTCCGCACCATCGGCAATGGTGGCGTCTTTGATCACACAGTTGGGTCCGATCACAACGTTGTTGCCGAGGCTCACCCGGCCTTCAAAGACCGCGTTTACGTCTATCCACAGGTCGTTGCCAATGATGAGCTCACCGCGGACCTCAATGCGGGCCGGGTCCGCCAGGGATGCACCCTCGGTCATCAAACGCTCGGCTTGCTGACGCTGGTACCAACGCTCCAGTTCCGCCAGTTGCAGGCGGTTGTTCACGCCCTGAACCTCAAACGGATTCAGCGGCTGGGAAACCGTCACTGACAAGCCGTGGTCCACCGCCATCGCGATAATGTCAGTCAGATAATACTCGCCCTGGGCGTTGCTGTTGGACAGAGCGGGCAGCCATTGCTTCAGATGACTGGCTGATACCGCGAGAATGCCCGTATTCACTTCCTGAATCTGCTGCTGTTCGGCGGTCGCGTCTTTCTGCTCAACGATGGCCTGAACCAGGCCTTGTTCGTTGCGAACGATCCGGCCATAACCGTGGGGGTTATCCATATCCACCGTCAGCAAAGCCAGATTCCGTTCGTCCAGGTCCGCGACCATGGTTTCCAGGGTATCTTTGCGAGTCAGAGGGACGTCACCGTACAACACCAGCACCCGGGCATCATCCGGCAGTGCCGGCAGTGCCTGGGCCACGGCATGGCCGGTGCCCAGCTGTTCGGTCTGCAACACCCAGTTCACCGAGTCGTCTTCCAGAGACGCCCGAACCTGATCGGCTCCGTGACCAATCACCGTGTGAATTTTCTCCGCGCCCAGTTGTTTTGCGGTATCAACCACATGGTGCAGCATGGCTTTACCCGCCACCGGATGCAGCACCTTGGGCAGGGAGGATTTCATGCGGGAGCCCTGGCCTGCGGCCAGGATCACAACGTGTAACGGGCTCATGGGGCAATCAGCTCCGGTATTCAAAACGTCCATAAATGAAAAAACCGCGTCCCGGTGGAATCGCCGACACTCCGTTTCCGGAATACCGGGCCCTCCACCTGAGGATGCGGTTCACTGTCAGGCCAGTCCGGGCGCTGACACAGGCTCTGCTTAACGCAGGTGCTTGCGCAGCTTCTGGATGGTGCGCAGCTGAGCGGCAGCTTCGGCCAGCTCGGCGGCAGCACGCGAGTACTCGAACTCGCCTGTCTTGTTCGCCAGTGCCTTCTCGGCTTGCTTCTGGGCTTCCAGGGCCGCTGCTTCGTCCACATCCTTTGCACGAACGGCGGTGTCGGCCATCAGGGTAACCAGATTGGGCTGTACTTCCAGGTAACCACCGGATACGTACAGAATCTCCTCACTGCCACCCTGCTTGATGATCCGCACTGCGCCGGGCTTCAGCTCGGACAGTAGCGGAGCATGGCCATACTGGATGCCAAGCTCACCTTCGGTACCGGTGGCGATCAGCATCTCCACCAGGCCCGAATAGATTTTTTCCTCGGCACTTACGACGTCACAATGTACGGTCATAGCCATTTCATACGCCTCTTGGGTCAGAAAGGAAAAAAGGTGTCTTACTTACCTTCCTTCTCTTTCATTGCCTTAGCTTTCTCAATCGCTTCTTCGATGCCGCCGCACATGTAGAACGCCTGCTCCGGCATGTCGTCGTAGTCACCGTTGAGAATGCCTTCGAAGCTGGCGATGGTCTCTTTCAGAGACACGTACTTACCCGGAGAACCGGTAAATACTTCAGCAACGTGGAACGGCTGCGACAGGAAACGCTCGATCTTACGGGCGCGGGATACGATCAGCTTGTCGTCTTCAGACAGCTCGTCCATACCCAGGATCGCGATGATGTCTTTCAGTTCCTTGTAGCGCTGCAGAACGTTCTGAACACCACGGGCAACGTTGTAGTGCTGCTCACCAATCACCAGCGGATCCAGCTGACGGGAGGTGGAGTCGAGCGGATCGATCGCCGGGTAGATACCCTTGGAAGCGATGTCACGGCTCAGTACCACGGTCGCGTCAAGGTGCGAGAAGGTGGTGGCCGGAGACGGGTCAGTCAAGTCATCCGCCGGTACGTAGACCGCCTGGATAGAAGTGATGGAACCGGTCTTGGTAGAGGTGATACGCTCCTGCAGCTGACCCATCTCTTCCGCCAGGGTCGGCTGGTAACCTACCGCAGAAGGCATACGACCCAGCAGTGCAGATACCTCGGTACCGGCCAGGGTGTAACGGTAGATGTTGTCAACGAACAGCAGTACGTCACGGCCTTCGTCACGGAACTTCTCAGCCATGGTGAGGCCGGTCAGGGCCACACGCAGACGGTTTCCAGGGGGCTCATTCATCTGGCCGTAAACCATGGCAACCTTATCGAGAACGTTGGACTCCTTCATTTCGTAGTAGAAGTCGTTACCTTCCCGGGTCCGCTCACCAACACCTGCGAATACGGAGAGACCGGAGTGCTCTTTCGCGATGTTGTTGATCAGTTCCATCATGTTTACGGTCTTGCCTACGCCGGCACCACCGAACAGACCAACCTTACCACCCTTGGCGAACGGGCAGATCAGGTCGATAACCTTGATGCCGGTTTCCAGCAGGTCGGCAGATGCTGCCTGATCGGCATAGCCCGGTGCTTTGCGGTGGATAGCCCAGCGCTCTTCTTCGCCGATGTCGCCCTGTTCGTCGATGGGACGACCCAGAACGTCCATGATCCGGCCCAGAGTCTGTGTACCAACAGGTACAGAGATCGGCTTGCCGGTGTTTTCTGCTTTCAGGCCACGCTTCAGGCCCTCAGTGCTGCCCATGGCGATGGTACGAACAATGCCGTCACCCAGCTGCTGCTGGACTTCCAGAGTTGTTTCGCCACCTTCAAGCAGCAGTGCGTCGTAAACGCTTGGAACGGAGTCACGTGGAAATTCCACGTCGATAACCGCGCCAATGATCTGAACGATGTGTCCGCTACTCATGCTCGGTTCCTCGTTATCTTGATAGTCAATAAAACCAGTAGGTCTGTGAGCGTTAACCAACAGATGCCGCGCCGCTCACAATCTCCGAAATCTCTTGTGTGATCGCTGCCTGACGGGCCTTGTTGTAGGCCAGTTGAAGCTCGTCAATGATGCTGCCAGCGTTATCTGTCGCGCTCTTCATGGCAATCATCCGGGCAGCCTGCTCACAGGCCAGATTTTCTACCACACCCTGATACACCTGGGATTCGATATAACGTGGCATCAGCCCGTCAAGGATCGGACGGGAATCCGGCTCGTAGATGTAATCCCACTGGTGACCGATTTCTTCATCATCGCCTTCCGGCAGCGGCAGCAACTGCAGCGCCTTCGGGCTCTGGGTCATGGTGTTGACGAATTCGTTGCTGATCAGGAACAGGCGGTCGATCTTGCCTTCCACGAACGAATCCAGCATCACCTTGACGCTACCGATCAGCTGATCTGCACTCGGGCTATCGCCCAGGTGCGTCACGGCTGCCACCACGTTTCCGCCGTAGTTGCGGAAGAAGGAGGCGCCCTTCTGGCCAATAGCGCAGATATCGGTCTCAATACCTTGTTGTTTCCATTCACGCATTTCTCTGACGAGCAGCTTGAACGCGTTGGTGTTCAGACCACCGCAAAGACCGCGATCAGAGGAGACCACAATGTAGCCTACCCGCTTGACCTCGCGCTCCTGCATGAACGGATGGCGGTAATCCTTGTTGGACTTCGCAATGTGTCCGATTACCTGGCGCATCTTTTCAGCGTACGGGCGGGTTGCCTGCATACGCTCCTGAGCCTTACGCATCTTGCTCGCGGCTACCATTTCCATGGCAGACGTGATCTTCTGCGTGCTCTTGATGCTTCCGATCTGGTTACGTATTTCTTTTCCGACGGCCATATGTCACTGCCTTTTCAAGTTAGACACTCAAATGGACCAGCAGGCCCGCACAACGGCGGGCCTTTTGGATTTACCAGCTCTGAGTGGTCTTGAATTTCTCCAGAGCAGCTTTGAGGCCGGCAGTGATGTCGTCGTTGAAGTTACCTTCAGGGCCGATCTTGTCCAGAAGTTCCTTCTGCTCGGACCGCATCCAGTCCAGCAGTTGGGCTTCGAACTTCACAACCTTGTTGACATCCACATCGTCCAGGAAGCCTTCGTTCGCTGCGAACAGTACGGTACCCATTTCCGCAACGGTCATCGGGCTGTACTGGTTCTGCTTCATCAGCTCGGTGACGCGCTGACCATGCTCCAGCTGCTTACGGGTTGCTTCGTCGAGGTCAGAAGCGAACTGGGCAAACGCCGCCAGTTCCCGGTACTGGGCCAGGGCCAGACGGATGTTACCGCCGAGCTTCTTCATGATCTTGGTCTGGGCTGCACCACCTACCCGGGATACGGAGATACCGGCGTTCATGGCCGGACGGATACCGGAGTTGAACAGGTTGGTTTCCAGGAAGATCTGACCATCGGTAATGGAGATTACGTTGGTCGGTACGAATGCAGACACGTCACCAGCCTGAGTCTCGATGATCGGCAGCGCGGTCAGGGAACCGGTCTTGCCTTTCACTTCGCCGTTGGTGAACTGCTCAACGTAGTCAGCATTTACACGGGACGCACGCTCCAGCAGACGGGAGTGCAGGTAGAAAACGTCACCCGGGAATGCTTCACGTCCCGGCGGACGACGCAGCAGCAGGGAGATCTGACGGTAGGCAACGGCCTGTTTGGACAGGTCATCGTATACGATCAGGGCGTCTTCACCGCGGTCGCGGAAGAACTCACCCATGGAAGTACCGGCGTACGGAGCCAGGAACTGCATGGCGGCCGGATCGGCGGCACCAGCGGCAACCACGATGGTGTGGTCCATGGCACCGTGCTCTTCCAGCTTGCGCACAACGGCGGCAATGGAAGACTGCTTCTGGCCAACGGCAACGTAGATACACTTGATGCCGGTGTGCTTCTGGTTGATGATCGCGTCGATGGCAACCGCGGTCTTACCGATCTGACGGTCACCGATGATCAGCTCACGCTGGCCGCGGCCGATGGGAACCATGGTATCGATGGCTTTCAGACCAGTCTGTACCGGCTCGTCAACGGACTGACGGGCGATAACGCCAGGTGCAACCTTCTCGACCGGGGAGGTCAGGCTGTTGCCCAGCTCGCCCTTACCGTCGATGGGGTTACCCAGGGAGTCAACCACACGGCCCAGCAGTTCGTTACCAACGGGTACTTCCAGGATACGACCAGTACAACGTACCTTCTGGCCTTCGGCCAGACCTTCGTAGTCACCCAGAACAACCGCACCAACAGAATCACGCTCCAGGTTCAGCGCCATGCCGTATGTGCCGTTGGCAAATTCAATCATCTCGCCGTACATAACGTCGGCCAGACCGTGGATCAGCACGATACCGTCAGATACAGACAGGATCGTACCTTCGTTTTTTGCTTCGGAAGAGATGTCGAGTTTCTCGATTCTCTTCTTGATGATGTCACTGATCTCGGATGGATTCAGTTGCTGCATGCCTTTGTCCTCAAACCTTGTGCTGAAATCAGGAGCCCAGAGCCCTGGCCATTCTGGCCAGTTTGCCACGGACTGAAGCGTCGATAACCAGGTCGCCTGTTCGTACGATCACGCCACCGATCAGGGACTGATCCACGGTGGTCTCGAGTTCGACCTTGCGCTCCAGCTTTTTGGACAGTGCGTCGATCAGTTTCTGCTGTTCGTCTGGAGACAAGTCGAATGCGGTATCGATTGTCAGGTGCACAGACTTCTCAAGGTCTGCACGGTACAAACGGAACAAAGCAGAAATCTCCGGCAGCAGGGCCAGACGCTTGTTTTCAGCAAGAATCAACAGGAAGTTTCTGAGTGCTTCAGGCAGCGGCTCTTCAAAACACTCTGCGAAGAGTTCCGCCTTGCGTTGCTCAGACAGGCCGGGGTTGGCCAGGATGTTCTTTACCTCTTGGTCAGCCGCAACCTGAGCGGCAAAAGCCAGAGCCTGATCCCACTGATCAACGGCGTTCTGGTCCTGCGCGGCATCAAAAACGGCCTTCGCGTAGGGTCGGGCTAACGTTGTAAGTTCTGCCATGATGACCCTCGTTTAGAGTTCTGCGGCCAGCTTTTCCAGCATCTCGCTGTGAGCTTTGGCGTCTACAGAGGTTTCCAGAATCTTCTCGGCACCGGCAACGGCCAGGGTGGCCACTTCTGCTCTGAGTGCGTCGCGAGCCTGAACACGCTCCTGTTGAATTTCCGCCCTGGCCTGCTCAATAAGCTTTTCGCCTTCTTTGCGGGCATCCTCTTTGGAGGCTTCCACAATCTGGGCGGCACGCTTGTTGGCCTGGTCAATCAGGGCTGCAGCTTCTTCTTTCGCCTTTTGCAGTTCTTTGGTGGCTTTTTCCTGGGCCAGTTCGAGATCGAGTGATGCCCGATCGGCCGCGGATAGGCCATCTGCAATTTTCTTCTGGCGCGCTTCCATGGCAGCCGTAATCGGCGGCCATACATATTTGACGCAGAACCAGACGAAAATAGCGAAGGCAATCGATTGCCCTATCAACGTAAGGTTTATATTCACGGCGATATACCTCTTGCTATTCGTTGCGTCCTGGTTTCCGGAAGGAGGGGCGCGGCCTTAGCCGGCGCCCACAGCTCTCGGTTTAATTAACCAGCAACAACGAAGATCAGGTACATCGCGATACCAACACCGATCATGGGAACCGCGTCAAGCAGACCAGCCATGATGAAGGCTTTGGTTTGCAGTTGGTTGGCCATTTCCGGCTGACGGGCAGTGGACTCAAGCAGTTTGCCACCCAGCAGACCGAAACCGATACCAGCGCCCAGAGCGCCCAGACCGATGATCAACGCAGCTGCGATAAATACCATTTCCATTGAAGACTCCTCAGTTTTTTCAGATAGTTAAGGGTTTGTTTATTTAAGGGTTAATCAGTGATCTTCGTGTGCCGCGCTGAGGTAAACCACAGTAAGCACCGTAAAAATAAAGGCCTGAAGCGGAATAACCAGGATGTGGAAGATCGCCCAGGGAACGTTCAACGTCCACTGAATCCACAGTGGCAACAGCGCAATCAGGATAAACACAACTTCACCAGCGTACATGTTACCGAACAGACGCAGCGCCAGACTGATTGGCTTGATGATCAGTGCCAGAATTTCCAGCAGCAGGTTGAACGGGATCATGATCCAATGATTGAACGGGTTGAAAGCCAGTTCTTTACTGAAACCACTGACGCCTTTCACCTTGAAGCTGTAGAACAGAATCAGCAGGAACACACCAATCGACATGCCGAAGGTGGCATTTGGATCGGTGGTCGGAACAATCTTGAAGTACTCAAGCCCCAGCGCGTGAGCGATCGACGGAATATAGTCGATGGGGATCAGCTTCAGGATGTTCATCAGCAGAATCCAGACGAAAATCGTCAACGCCAGGGGCGCAATCAGCGGATTCTTGCCGTGGAAAACGTCGCGCACGATGCCCTGAACAAATTCAAAGGTCATCTCGATCAGGTTCTGCAAGCCGCTCGGCGTGCCTTCGGTGACCCGGTTGGCCACAAAGCGGAACAGGCCCAGGAACAGAATACCCATGGCGATTGACCAGCCGAGGGTATCGACGTGGATTGCCATGAAGCCCATATCTGTGGCTTCCTGACCAGTTCGTGCGAAGGTCCAGGTGGCCTCCTGCACGACACTGCCATCCGCGCGCTCATAGCCTTCCGGGAGCTTGCCATAGGTAAGGTTGGTGAGGTGGTGTTTTATATACTCTACTGGGGTATCAGCTGCCATACTGCTCTCGTCCAGTCATCGCTGTGTTCGCGGCCGGATGAGCCAGCGCAATGCCGTACCCAACACAACCATCACAGCAAAAGTGAATAACAGAGCCGGTACGTGGACTGGCTCCATTAAAGTGAAAACGGCCGCAAAAAACACTGCGGTAAGGGCCAGCTTGATGCTCTCTGCCCTGAATATGTTGCTCACTGCCAGGTGCATCTGTCGGGCACCCTGATAACGATAAGCGCGGTGAGCAAAGTACGCGTTTGGTATGACAAAAATAAGACCGCCAATGAGGGCGGAATACCCGGCCAAACGACTTTCCAACAACCACAACAGGCTCAGAATCAGCAGAACTGCCATCTCTATAATCAACCACTTGCCAAGTGGTACGTACGTGATGGCTCTCGAAGAACGGTTCATATCACCAGCTGTCATTCCAAGCGCGCGGAATTATATGTGTTAACCGATAGGTGTTCAACATAACCGCACGGAAAAATTGGCGAAAAAGTGAGCAGGTTTTGCCGCCGAAACCTGAAGTTTTACACAGGTTGTGTTGCTCATCGATCACCACAACCACATGTGGTGTTTCCGGCACCAGACGGGACTTTAGGATGATTTTCAGGTTTTATCGGGCCGACTAACGGATGTGGCCCAGAATGCCGTCAAGCTCGTCCAGTGAACTGTACTCAATCACCAGCTTGCCTTTGCCGCGTTTACCATGATTGATCGCCACCCGGGCACCGAGCCGGTCAGACAGATCGTCCTGCAGGGCCCGGATGTTAGGATCCAGAGCCGGCTTGGCGCTGGCTTTGTCTTCCGGTTTTTCCTGCTGAACCCGGCGCACCAGGGCTTCAGTCTGGCGTACCGACAGCGATTTGGCGACCACCTGACGGGCCACCTGCATCTGCTGCTCCGGTGGCAGGGTGAGCATGGCACGGCCGTGGCCCATTTCCAGATCACCATGCTCCAGCATTACCCTTACGTCTTCGGTCAGGCCGATCAACCGTAACAGGTTGGTGATCGTCGTTCGGGACTTGCCCACCGCCTCGGCCACCTGAGCCTGGGTCAGGCCGAACTCGTCCTGCAGGCGCTGCAGGGCGAAGGCTTCTTCAATGGGGTTCAGGTTTTCGCGCTGAATGTTCTCGATCAGCGCCATCGCAATGGCGGCTTCATCCGGGACATCGCGGATAATGGCAGGAATACGGTCCAGTTCTGCCAGCTGGGTGGCACGCCAGCGGCGCTCACCGGCAATCAGTTCATAACGGCCTTCCGAAACCGGACGCACCACGACCGGCTGCATCACGCCCTGCTGACGAATGGAGTCTGCCAGTTCCTGCAGAGCGGCGGGATCCATATCCCGGCGCGGCTGATAACGACCACGCTGGATCAGGTCGACCGGGATCTCACGCAGTTCACCATCGTGATCACTGGTCTCCTGATTGAGATTCACCTTCGAGCCCTGGAGCAGTGCCCCCAGTCCCCGTTCGCCCAAGCCTCGCTTCTTCGCCGCCATGGTAGTTGTCATTCTTCCTGTTGAAATAGTGGGTGCATGGTTGCCTGACGGCGATCTATGTTACACCGCAACCGCGGGCGATGTCTTTTTCGATCCGTGCCGGCGTACCATCTCGCCAGCCAGCGCCAGATAAGCCACCGCACCTTTGGACACCCGATCATACTTGAGTGCCGGCATGCCGTAGCTGGGCGCTTCTGCCAGCCGGACATTACGGGGAATCACCGCCCGGTAAACCTTGTCACCGAAATATTCACTGAGCTGACCGGAGACATCCAGAGTCAGACTGTTGCGGGGGTCGTACATGGTGCGCAGGATACCCTCAATCTCCAGATTGGGATTGACCGTTTCCTGAATCTGCTGGACGGTGTTCATCAGTGCCGCCAGCCCTTCCAGGGCATAATATTCACACTGCATCGGGATCAGTACCGAATCCGCGGCAGACAGAGCATTCACGGTCAGCAGACTGAGTGAAGGCGGGCAATCAATCAGGATGTAGTCGTAGTTTTCCCGAACGGTGTTGAGGGTCAGCCGTAACCGGTGTTCCCGGCCAATCTCGTTCATCAGCTCCACTTCGGCGGCGGTCAGGTCACCGTTGGCGGGCAGCAGGTCAAAACCGGAGGCTTCAGCGTGGACGATCACGTCCGCCGGAGTAGCCCGTTTGGTCAGCACATCGTATCCGGACAGCTCCAGGGAATTTTTATCCACACCGCTGCCCATGGTGGCATTGCCCTGGGGATCCATATCCACCAGCAGCACCCGGCGCTTGGTGGCCGCCAGAGACGCGGCAAGATTGACGCAGGTGGTGGTTTTGCCCACACCGCCTTTCTGATTGGTCACTGCAATCACGCGCGCCATGCTTTGCCTCCTGCTGTTGAGGGTTACCGGTGTCGTTCAGCCCGGGCGACGATCAGTAAATGCCGTTCGCCGTCGGCTCCGGGGACGGTCAGGGAATGGCTGGATTCTACCTGCCAGCCCGCCGGAAGGGCAGCTACTTCATCATCCGGATACTGGCCTTTCATGGCAAGGAACTCGCCGTCATTCGCGAGCAGACCACCACACCAGGTCACCAGGTTTTCCAGCGCGGTGAAGGCCCGGCTGCTGATCTGGGTGAAGGGCTGATCGGGCTGGCAGTCTTCCGCCCGGCCGTGGATAACTTCAACGTTGTCCAGCCCGAGCTCAAGCACACACTGATTCAGGAATCGGGTTTTCTTGCCGTTGCTGTCCAGCAGGGTAAAGCGTTTTTCCGGGAACACAATGGCCAGCGGAATACCCGGCAGGCCGCCGCCGGCGCCCACATCCAGCAAATGGTCTGTGGTCACCCAGGGCAGGATGCTCAGACTGTCCAGCAACTGGCGGGAGACCATGACCCGCTCATCCCGCACGGCGGTCAGGTTGTAGGCCTTGTTCCACTTGTTCAGCAGAGCCAGAAAAGCCAGCAACTGTTGCTGCTGGCTGTCGGACAAAGACAGGTTCATGGCCGCGAGGCCGTCCCGAAGCTGGCCGGGCCACTGTGGATAACTCATCTCAGGCGCTCTGCTTTTTCAACAGGTCGCGCTTTTTCAGATGCACCAGAATCTGGCTGACCGCCGCCGGGGTTACCCCCTGGATACGGGACGCCTGAGCCACCGTTTCCGGGCGCACGTCCTTGAGCTTCTGCTTGATCTCGTTGGACAGGCCACCGATGACGTCGTAGTCCAGATCCAGCGGCAACGCGGTGTTCTCGTTCTTGCGCAGGCGCTCGATCTCGTCCGCCTGCCGGGAGATATAGCCTTCGTATTTGATCTCGATTTCCACCTGATCGGCAACGTTCGGGTCCTCCGCCCGTTCGGCCCCGATCTCGGCGATGTGATCGTAGACAATCTCCGGACGGCGCAGCAGCTCTGCCAGAGACTGGTCACGGGTCATCGGCTGTTTCAGGTAGCCATTGGCTCGCTCACCCGCCTCGGTGTTCGGATGGATGCGGGTGCTTTCCAGGCGGCTACGCTCTTTGGCAATGCCTTCGCACTTCTCGCTGAACTTCTGCCAGCGTTCGTCGTCCACCAGGTCCAGCTTGCGGCCGGTTTCGGTCAGGCGCAGGTCGGCGTTGTCCTCCCGCAGGATCAGCCGGTATTCGGCACGGCTGGTAAACATACGGTAAGGCTCCTGGGTGCCCATGGTGATCAGGTCGTCCACCAGTACGCCCAGATAGGCCTCATCCCGGCGCGGGTACCACTCTTCCTGGTCCCGGGCCCGCAGCGAGGCGTTGATGCCCGCCAGCAAGCCCTGGGCGCCAGCTTCTTCATAACCGGTGGTGCCGTTGATCTGACCGGCAAAGTACAGGCCCTGGATATACTTGGTTTCCAGGGTATGGCGCAGGTCCTGCGGGTTCAGGTAGTCATACTCGATGGCATAACCCGGGCGCAGGATGTGGGCGTTCTCGAAACCCGGTATCGAGCGCACGGCCTTGAGCTGGATATCAAACGGCAGGCTGGTGGAAATACCATTCGGGTACAGCTCGTTGGTGGTCAGGCCTTCGGGCTCGACGAAAATCTGGTGCGAATCCTTGTCGGCAAAGCGGTTGACCTTGTCCTCGATGGACGGGCAATAGCGCGGGCCCACGCCTTCGATGTTGCCAGCGAACATGGGTGAGCGGTCAAACCCACTGCGGATAATGTCGTGGGTTTCTTCGGTGGTGCGGGTCACGTAACAGCAGATCTGCTCCGGATGTTCGTCACGGCTGCCAATAAACGACATCACGGGTGTCGGATCGTCTCCCCACTGCTGCTGCATCGCGGAGAAATCCACGGTGCGGGCATCAATGCGCGGCGGTGTTCCGGTTTTCAGGCGGCCAACGTTGAACGGTAGCTCCCGCAGGCGTTTGGCCAGGGCATTGGCCGGCGCATCACCGGCGCGACCACCGGCGTGATTCTGCATACCGATGTGGATAACGCCACCGAGGAAGGTACCGGTGGTCAGGACCACGGTTTTGGCGTTGAAGCGGATGCCGGTCTGGGTCACCACGCCCACCACCTGGTCGTTTTCCACAATCAGGTCATCGGCCGCCTGCTGGAACAGGGTCAGATTGGGCTGGTTTTCCAGCATATGGCGAATGGCGGCTTTGTACAGAATCCGGTCCGCCTGAGCACGGGTGGCACGCACTGCCGGGCCCTTACGGCTGTTCAGGACCCGGAACTGGATGCCTGCCTGATCGGTGGCCCGGGCCATGGCGCCGCCCAGGGCATCGATTTCCTTCACCAGATGGCTCTTGCCAATGCCACCGATGGCCGGGTTACAGGACATCTGCCCCAGAGTCTCAATGTTGTGGGTCAGCAGCAGGGTTTGCGAACCCATGCGCGCAGCCGCCAGGGCGGCTTCAGTACCGGCATGGCCACCACCAATGACAATGACATCGAAACGGGTCGGAAACTCCACACTACACCTCGGAAATCGGGGAAAAAAACAGGGCGGCGAGTATAACGCCTCGCCCGGGAAATTGCAGTCAGAATGTGCAAATTTTAACCAGCAACGAGGTGAATAAAAACCCTGTCGGCTGGCCTTGGCCGAATATCAGTGCGACGCGGCTCTCTGACAGGGTTCGTACAGGATAAGGAAATTCCGAAAGTTTCAGGATTTCATAGCCTTGTCATACATTGTTCAAAAAAGTTTTCAAAAAGTTATCCACACAATTGATGCCTTCACTTACAGCCAAAAACGTCGGTAACTATTTGTTAAATATAAATTTAATCAAATTACTCTGGCATTATTCGCAAATTATCCCAGTAATTATCCACAGCGTTTTTACCGAATGCCTATATACGGTGCAAAAAGCCGGTACCCCTGAACGCAAGTGCACCAACAAAGGGCCAGTTTCCACGCAGGCTCGCCAGCGCGGTCGCTTGGCCCCGGTGTCAGGCGCCCAACCAGAGGTTTTGGCACAGAACTCGCTTGAGCCTGGAATGCAGTTTCTCAACCACGGCCAGGAAGGCTCGAACAGGCAGTACAAGGGTTCCTGACCATGAAGCGCGTTCTCAGACTTGCCGAGCACCGGCACCGCCCCTCTGGCAAAACCGCCAGCTTTATCGAACATCACGATTTCCGGTCGGTCTATCAACCCATTCTCAGCCCCACCCATCAGAAGATGGTCGGCTACGAGGCACTGGTACGGGTTCGTCGTGGTAATCAGCCAGTGGCGCCGCCTTCGCTTTTCGAGCAGGCCAGCATTCAGGGCGTCACCTCGGAACTGGACCGGCACCTGCTGAACCTGCATCTGGAGAATTTCACCCAGGCCAACCTACCTATCTGGCTGTTTATCAATATCAACCCGGACACTCTGTTCCACCATAACGACTACCTGTCTGTACTGGCTGACCATTGCCATCAACTGGGTGTGCATCCGGAGAAAATCGTTCTGGAACTGGTGGAAACCGCCTCCCGGGACAGCGCCACGCTGCTGGAGTTCGTCCAGGAAGCCAAGGCCCGGGGGTTCCAGATCGCCATCGACGACTTTGGCATGGGTGATTCCAATTTTGAGCGCCTGTGGCGCATCAACCCGCTGATCGTGAAGATTGACCGCTCCCTGTTAATGAACGCCCAGGATCACAACCGCGCGCGATTACTGTTGAACAGCCTGGTCCGGATGATCCGGGAGAGTGGCAGCCTGGTGCTGATTGAAGGCATCGAGAACAATGCCCAGGCCCACATTGCGCTGGCCACCGAAGCGGATCTGCTGCAGGGCTTTCTGTTTGCCCGACCAGGGCAAGGGTCCGAAGAACTGACACAGACCGCCGAAACCGCGTTGCGACAGGTCATGTCGGAATCCGAACGCTGGTGTCAGAACGATTTCAGGACCCGCGAGACCTATCTCAAGCTGCTGAGATTCGAAATCATGGATGCCTGCCATGCCCTGGCCCGGGGCGAGGAATTTGATCGGGTCTGCCGGCCTCTGCTGCAAATGGAGGGCGTACGGCGATGCTTCCTGCTCGATCAAAAAGGGGTTCAGCAAGGTAGTCTGGCCCAATCCGGGGCTTCCCGGAATGCCGCATTCAACCCGCTGTATCAGTCCGCTGGCGCCTGCTGGAGCCATCGGGAATATTTCCGCAACGCCCTGGAGCGACCGCAACACATCAGCTGCAGTCGTCCCTACGTCGCCCTTCCGGACGCCCGACGAACCGTCACCCTGTCCACCGGCACCTCACTGGCCCAGGGCCACCGGATCTTCTGCGTGGATATCCATCCGGATGAGGTCCTGGACGGTCAGGTTCTGTTCCCGGACACCCTTTGATACCGGGATTTCACCCGGTCGGGTTCAGAAATCGTCCGCCTTGCGCTGTGGCACCGCCGCCGAACTGCTACCGCCGGATGGGCCCGCTGCCAGGCGTTCCAGCTCCTGCTCCACCGCGTTCGAGGATTTCGCAAAGCGGGCCAGAAGGTTGTACAAGACCGGGATAATGAACAGAGTCAGGGTGGTGGCGAAAATCAGGCCACCCAAGATCACCATGCCGATAGCCGCCCGGCTCTCGGCCCCGGCACCAGTGGCAATCACCAGCGGAACCGCCCCGAACACCGTAGATATGGTGGTCATCAGTACCGGACGGAAGCGCAGGCTGGCGCCTTCCAGAATGGCTTCTTTCACCTCGTAGCCCTTGTCCCGAAGCTGGTTGGCAAATTCCACGATCAAAATTCCGTTCTTGGCCATCAGTCCCAGCAGCATGATGATGCCAATCTGGCTGTAGATGTTCAGACTGATGCCCGACCAGGCCAGCGCGATCAGCGCACCGGTCACCGCCAGCGGCACCGACAGCATGATAATCAGCGGGTGGATCCAGCTCTCGAACTGGGCCGCCAGCACCAGGAACACGATAATAAACGCCAGCCCGAAGGTCAGGTAGATGGCCGCCGAGGAATCCTGGAATTCCTGGGACAGGCCCTTGTAACTGAGCCGGGCCTCCGGCGGCAGGTTATCCACAGCCAGGTTATTCAGGTAGGTCAGCGCTGAACCCAGGTCATAGCCCTCGGCCAGGGACGCACTCACCACCACCGCCGGCAGCCGGTCAATCCGGCGCAGATCCGGATTGGCCCCGATCTCTTCCACAGATACCAGAGCCTTGAGCGGAATCAGTTCCCCACCTGCCCGAGGCCGCAGGAAGATCTGCTCCATATCACCGGGCGTGGCCCGGTCGGCATCGTCCGCCTGGATAATGACGTCGTATTCCCGGCCCCGATCCAGATAGGTGGTTACCTGCCGGGAAGCGAGCATGGTCTGCAGGGTGAGGCCTACGTCTTCGATGGTGATATCCAGATCCGCTGCCCGGTCGCGGTCAATGTTGACCTTCAGTTCCGGCCGGGTCAGCTCAAAATCTGTGTCGACATTCAGCAGATTCGGGTTTTCCTTTGCCCGTTCAACGATCTCCTCACTCCAGGCCTGCACCGACTCGTAGTCGGGGCCGGCAATGACAAACTCCACTGGCTGATTGAAGCCGCGCTGGCCAAGCCCCGGCGGGTTAATGACACTGATCCGCACCCCGGAAATGTCAGACAGCTTGTCGCGAATCTCGGTGGTGACCTGCTGCTGCTTGATCTCCCGCTGTTCCCAGGGCACCAACCCCATGATCATGAAGGCATTGTCTTCTTCATCCCGGAATCCGACGATGGACAGGAAACGCTCGGCGATACCGTCATCCAGGTAGGGCAACAGTCGCTCTTCGGCCTGTTTGACAAAGTGATCGGTAAATTCGACGGTTGAGCCCCGGGGCGCGCTGACGGGCATGATGATTACGCCGCGGTCTTCGGTTGGGGCCAGTTCCTGGGGCAAACGGGGAAAAATCACCACCGCCACAATCAGCCCGACGATACCGAGCCCGAGCAACAGCCCGGGCTGGTTCAGGGAAAACCGCAGCATTCTCTGATAGCCGTGGGTGAGGCCGTTCAGGATGCGCTCACTGAAGGCCCAGAGCCGATGCCCCTCGGCACTTTCGGGACTGTGCCGGAGCCACTTGGAACAGAGCATCGGCGCCAGGGTCAGAGCGACCAGGCTGGAGACCACCACGGCGGCAGCCAGGGTGAAGCCAAATTCCGCAAACAACCGGCCCACGTTGCCGCCCATGAACGAGATGGGCACAAACACCGCCACCAGAGTCAGCGTGGTGGCGATCACCGCGAAAGCCACCTGCTTGGCGCCCCGGTAGGCCGCCAGCAACGGTGGTTCGCCTTCATCAATGCGACGCTGGATGTTCTCCAGCATGACAATGGCATCGTCCACCACCAGGCCGATGGCCAGAATGATGGCCA